>NZ_JBIUYD010000012.1:102304-251067 GCF_044744345.1 Kitasatospora sp. NPDC087315
CGCGCCCGGGGCGGGGGGCGGGGCCCCCCGCGCCCCCCCCCCGGGCTTTACCCCCCCCCCCCGCGGCGCGGCCCCGGCGGCGCCGCCCCCCCGGCCGGGCGACAGCGTCCGTTCGGCGTCTCCCGGGGGTGTGGCCGGGCGAGGGCCCCGGAGGTCGACCCGAACGGCCGCCCCGGTCTGCCGCCTTCGGGGCGACCGGGTCGGCCCTGCGGAACGGCGGAGCCGCCGCAGGGCTGTTATGACTCTCGTGGGTGGCATTTGTGCCGCTCATCCCGTTTACGAGGAGGCATCCTCATGGGTGCTGCGACAACGAGCGCCACCGAGACCGACGTGGTGCACATTCTCTGGATCAACGCGGGGCTCAGCTGTGACGGCGACTCGGTCGCGCTGACCGCCGCGATGCAGCCGAGCATCGAGGAGATCGTCACCGGAGCCCTGCCCGGTCTGCCGAAGATCGCCGTGCACTGGCCGCTGATCGACTTCGAGTGCGGCCCGGTGCAGGGCGCGGACAACTTCGTCGAGTGGTTCTTCAAGGCCGACCGCGGTGAACTCGACCCGTTCGTGCTGGTCATCGAGGGGTCCGTCCCCAACGAGACGATCAAGCCGGAGGGGTACTGGTGCGGCTTCGGCGACGACCCGGAGACCGGCCAGCCGATCACCACCAGCGAATGGCTGGACCGGCTCGCCCCGAAGGCCACGGCGGTCGTCGCCATCGGCACCTGTGCGACCTACGGCGGCATCCACGCCATGGCCGGCAACCCCACCGGCGCGATGGGCGTGCCCGACTACCTGGGCTGGGACTGGAAGTCCAAGGCCGGCCTGCCCATCGTCTGTGTGCCGGGCTGCCCCATCCAGCCCGACAACTTCGCCGAGACCCTGACCTACCTGCTCTACCAGCTGGCGGGCTCGGCGCCGATGATCCCGCTGGACGACAAGCTGCGCCCGACCTGGCTCTTCGGCGCCACCGTGCACGAGGGCTGCGACCGCGGCGGCTACTACGAGCAGGGCCAGTTCGCCACCGAGTACGGCGCGCCCGAGTGCCTGGTCCGGCTCGGCTGCTGGGGTCCGGTGGTCAAGTGCAACGTTCCCAAACGGGGCTGGATCAACGGCGTCGGCGGCTGTCCCAACGTGGGCGGCATCTGTATCGCCTGCACGATGCCGGGCTTCCCGGACAAGTTCATGCCGTTCATGGACCCGCCGCCCGGCTCCCACGTGTCGAGCAACGCCAGCTCCGCGTACGGCGCGGTGATCCGGCGGCTGCGCTCGATCACGGCGAACACGCTCGACAAGGAACCCAAGTGGCGCCACTCCGGCCGCCGGCTGACGACCGGCTACCGGGCCCCGTGGTGACCCGGCGGGCCGCGCCGAGGGCGCGGCCCGCCTTCGCTGACCTCCCCTACGCAGAAGGGCACGACAGACACGATGGCGACACCGACGACGAAGGCGGCCGGCGACGGCAGCGGCCTGGTGGAGATGTCCTGGGATCCGATCACCCGGATCGTGGGGAGCCTCGGCATCCACACGAAGATCGACTTCAAGCAGAAGCGGGTCGCCGAGTGCTACAGCACCTCGTCCGTGTTCCGCGGCTACAGCGTCTTCATGCGCGGCAAGGACCCGCGCGACGCGCACTTCATCACCAGCCGCATCTGCGGCATCTGCGGTGACAACCACGCCACCTGTTCGGTCTACACGCAGAACATGGCGTACGGGGTGAAGCCGCCGCACCTGGGGGAGTGGATCATCAACCTCGGCGAGGCCGCCGAGTACATGTTCGACCACAACATCTTCCAGGAGAACCTGGTCGGGGTGGACTACTGCGAGAAGATGGTCCGCGAGACCAACCCCGGCGTACTGGAGCTCGCCGAACGCACCGAGGCGCCGCACGCGGGTGACCACGGCTACCGGACCATCGCCGACATCATGCGCTCGCTCAACCCGATCGAGGGCGACTTCTACCGCGAGGCGCTCCAGGTCAGCCGCTACACCCGCGAGATGTTCTGCCTGATGGAGGGCCGCCATGTGCACCCCTCCACGCTGTACCCCGGCGGCGTCGGCACGGTGGCCAGCGTGCAGCTGTTCACCGACTACCTGACCCGGCTGATGCGGTACGTCGAGTTCATGAAGAAGGTCGTCCCGCTCCACGACGACCTCTTCGACTTCTTCTACGAGGCCCTGCCCGGCTACGAGGAGGTCGGCCGGCGGCGCGTCCTGCTCGGCTGCTGGGGCAGCCTCAACGACCCCGAGCACTGCGACTTCACCTACCGCAACATGACGGACTGGGGCCGCAAGATGTTCGTCACCCCCGGCGTGGTGGTGGACGGCAAGCTGGTCACCAACGACCTCACCGAGATCAACCTCGGCATCCGGATCCTGCTCGGCAGCTCGTACTACCAGGACTGGCAGGGGCAGGAGCTGTTCGTCACCCACGACCCGCTCGGCAACCCGGTCGACCCCCGGCACCCGTGGAACCAGCACACCATCCCCGCCCCGCAGAAGCGCGACTTCGACGGCAAGTACAGCTGGGTGATGTCGCCGCGCTGGTTCGACGGCAAGGACCACCTCGCCCTGGACACCGGCGGCGGCCCGATCGCCCGGCTCTGGTCCACGGCGCTCTCCGGCCTCGTCGACATCGGCTACATCAAGGCCACCGGCCACAGCGTCAAGATCAACCTGCCCCGCTCGATGACCAAGCCCGAGGTCACCTTCGAGTGGAAGATCCCGCAGTGGTCCAACGCCATCGAGCGCAACCGGGCCCGCACCTACTTCCAGGCCTACGCGGCCGCCGCCGCCCTGCACTTCGCCGAACAGGGCCTGGCGGAGGTGCGCGCCGGACGCAGCCAGACCTGGGAGCGGTTCGAGGTCCCGGACGAGTCCATCGGCTGCGGCTTCACCGAGGCGGTCCGCGGTGTGCTCTCGCACCACATGGTGATCCGCGACGGCAAGATCGCCAACTACCACCCGTACCCGCCGACCCCGTGGAACGCCAGCGTCCGCGACAGCTACGGCACCCCGGGTCCGTACGAGGACGCGGTGCAGAACACACCGATCTTCGAGGAGAACTCCCCGGAGAACTTCAAGGGCATCGACATCATGCGCGCCGTCCGCAGCTTCGACCCGTGTCTGCCGTGCGGCGTGCACATGTACGTCGGAGGCGGCCGCACGGTGCAGAAGATGCACGTCCCCACCGGTCTCAGCGGGCTCGCCTGATGACGGCGGAGCAGACCGGACAGCGGGTCCAGGAGGCCCTGGACACGCTGGCGGGCCGGGGCGAGGCCGCCGTGGCCGAGGACCTGGTCCGCGAGCTGATGGCCTTCTACGGCGAAGGGCTCGCCCGGATCGTCGCGCTGCTCCCGGCGGGCGCGCTGGAAGCGGTCCTCGACGATCCGGCGGCGGCCGGGCTGCTGGTCCTGCACGACCTCCACCCGGAGTCCGTGGAGGCGCGGATCGGGCGGGCGCTCGCCTCCGTGCCGGAGCACCCCGTCCGGCTGCTCGGCTTCGAGGCCGGGTCCGGCACCCTCCGGCTGCGCCGGGACGGCGACGGCGGGTGCGGCTGCGGCGGCACCGAACAGGCCGCGCGGGAGGCGATCGAGAGCGCGCTCGCCTGCCACGCGCCCGAGGTCACGGCGGTCGAACTGGACCGTGCCCCCAAGCTGCTGCAGATCGGCGGCCGCCCGCCGGTCGGGGCGGAGGCCCGGTGAGCGCCACCCGCCAGGCCGCCCGCCCCGGCACGGCGCTGCTCCGCAGACTGCGTGAGCCGGCGCCCCCGCAGCCCGAGCGCTGCGCCTTCTGCGGCCTGCACCTGCCGTCCGGGCACCAGCACCTGGTGGACACCGAGGAACGCTCACTGGCCTGCGCCTGTACCGCCTGCGGAATGCTGTTCCGGCAGGCCGGCGCGGCCGGCGACCGGTACCGCGCGGTGCCGGACCGCTACCTCTCCGACCCCGGCCCCGGTCTGGACGAGGCCGCCTGGGCGACCCTGCGGATCCCCGTCAGCACCGCCTTCCTGTTCCGCAACGCGGTGCTGGACCGCCTGGTCGCGCTCTACCCCAGCCCGGCCGGCGCGACCGAGAGCGAACTCGACGAGGAGACCTGCCGGGCGGCGCTGACCGGCACCCGCCTGGCCGGGATGCTGGAGCCCGACGTCGAGGCGCTGCTGCTGCGCCGGACCGGCGGACGGATCCAGTGCCTGCTGGTGCCGATCGACGTCTGCTACGAGCTGGTCGGGCGGATGCGGCTGCGCTGGCAGGGCTTCGACGGCGGGGCCGAGGCCCGCGCCGACCTCGACGCCTTCTTCCGGCGCGTGACCGGCCGCGCCAAGGCGCTGCCCGAGGAGGAGCCCGCGTGAGCGACCTCGGTTTCACCTGCACCGGGGTACGGGCCGACCCGTACGCGGCCGGGCCGACTCTGGTGTTCCGGCTGCGGATCACGGCGGCCGAGGGCCTTCGGGTGCACGCCCTCGCCCTGCGCTGCCAGCTGCGGATCGAACCGGGCCGGCGCGGCTACGGCGAGGCCGAGGGCGAGCGCCTGGCCGATCTGTTCGGCGAGCGCTCGCGCTGGGCGACCTCGATGCACCCCGTCCAGTTCGCCCACGTCCCCCTGATGGTCCCGGGCTTCACCGGCAGCACCGAGATCGACCTGCCGGTGCCCTGCACCTACGACCTGGACGTCGCCGCCGCCCGCTACCTGCGGGCGCTCGACGACGGGGAGATCCCCGTGCTGCTGCTCTTCTCCGGTACGGCCTTCGCCGGCCCGGGCGGATTCCAGGTCCTGCCGGTGCCCTGGGACCAGGAGGCCGCCGTGCGGCTGCCGGTCGCGGTCTGGCGGGACATGATCGAACAGCACTTCCCCGGCTGCGGCTGGCTGCGACTGCCGGGCGACCTGATCGATGCGCTGCTCGCCTACCGCTCCCGGCGCGCCCTGCCGTCCTGGGAGGCGACCGTCCGTGAGCTGCTGACCGCGGCCCGGATCGAGGAGGCGGTCCGGTGACGGTCATTCCGCCGGGCCTGGCGGCCCGCTTCACGGCCGCCCGGCAGATCGCCGACGCGGTCCTGCTGGAGGGCTACGTCCTCTACCCGTACCGGGCGTCGTCGGCCAAGAACCGGTTGCGCTGGCAGTTCGGCGTGCTCGTCCCGCCCGGGTACGGAAAGGACCGGGCCGAACACTCGTACCAGCGCACCGAGTGCCTGATGGAGCCGCGCGGCGGCGACCGCCTCGCGGTCGAGCTGCGGTTCCTGCGCGCCCAGCGCCGTACCGTTCAACAGACCACCGCCGACGGGTCGTTCGAGACGGTGGAGCGGCTGTCGCTGGCCGACCGGGTGCTGGTGCCGTGGGACGAGGGCGTCGAGGAGCGGATCGAACTCCTCCTGCCGGTCGACGAGTTGGCCGATGGCGAGGTGGTCCGGGCGTTCCGGCTGCCCGCGGGTGCGGACGAGGAGGCGGTCCGCGAGGACGGCCGCCAGGTCGGGCGGCTGCTGCGCCGCCGCGAACAGCTCGACGGCGTCCTGCGGCTGAGCACCCAGGAGGTGCCCGGCCCCTACCGGGCGGTGCGGCTGACGGCGGTGGTCGAGAACACGGCCGACTGGCGGCCGCCCGACGACACCGGCCGGGATGGCGCGCTGCCCCGCGCGCTGGTCTCGGCACACCTGCTGCTCGGGCTCGAACGCGGTTCCTTCCTCTCCGTCACCGACCCGCCCGAGTGGGCCAGGGCGGCCGTCGCCGAGTGCCGCAACGAGCACACCTGGCCGGTCCTGGTCGGCGGCGAGGGCCGTGACGACATCCTGCTCTCGTCGCCGATCATCCTGGAGGACCACCCCCAGGTGGCACCCGAGAGCCCGGGCGTGCTCTACGACGCGACCGAGATCGACGAGATCCTCGCCCTGCGCACGGCCGCCCTCACCGACCAGGAGAAGCGGGAGGCCCGGGGCACCGACGACCGGGCGGGCGCCGTGATCGACCTCGCCGACTCGATGCCCGCCGAGGTGCTGGAACGCCTGCACGGCACGGTCCGGGCGCTGCGCGAGGTCACCGCGCCCCCGGCCGGCCCCGACACGGACCGGCCCTGGTGGGATCCGGGAAACGACCCGGCCGTCGACCCGGACCACGACCAGGTGCTGGTCGACGGCCGGCAGGTCGGTGCGGGCAGCCGTGTCCTGCTGAAGCCCGGCCGCCGCCGCACCGACGCCCAGGACCTCTTCCTGCACGGCCGGACGGCGCTGGTGGAGGCGGTGCTGCACGACGTCGACGGCTCGGTACACCTGGCCGTCACCGTCGAGGGCGACCCGGGCGCCGATCTGTGGCGGGCCCAGGGCCGGTTCCGGTACTTCCAGCCCGACGAGGTCGAGCCACTGGAGGGAGCATGAGCGCGGACCGGGTCCTGGTCGCCGGGGTCGGCAACATCTTCCTCGGCGACGACGGCTTCGGCGTCGAGACCGTGGCCCGGCTGCGTGCCCGGCCGCTGCCCGAAGGGGTGGAGGTGGTGGACTTCGGCGTCCGCGGTGTCCACCTCGCCTACCAACTCCTGGACGGCTACCGGACGCTGGTCCTGGTGGACGCCACCGCCCGTGGTGGTCCGCCCGGCACCGTCTACCTGATCGAGGCGGACACCGGCCCGGTGGAGCCGGCGGACACGGCCCTGCTGGACGGGCACCGGATGGGGCCGGACGCCGTTCTCGCCCTGCTCGGCACCCTCAGCGCGGGCACCGGGGGCGCACCTCCGGGCCGGGTGCTCGTGGTCGGCTGCGAACCGCGGCTGCTGGAGGAGGGCATCGGTCTCAGCGCCCCCGTCGCCGCCGCCGTGGACCGGGCCGTCGAACTGATCCTGCGTGTCCTCGCCGAGCCGGAACAGGGCCGCGAGGACACCCGTCAAGCGGAGAGAAAGGTCTCACCATGCTGAAGAACCTGATCGGAGCGGCCGTGCTGGCCGTCCTCGCGGCCGCGGTCTGGCAGAGCCTGCCCGACCTGAAGCGCTATCTGCGGATCAGCCGGATGTGAACGAACCGGCGCTGCTGCGAAAGGGGTAGCCCCACCGGCGGTGGCGGCGCGGCTGCGGGCCGGCGCCGCCACCGCGGCCTGTAATGGGAGCCGTTGCCCACCGGACCCGCAGGGACGAGGCCGATGCACGAGATGTCGATCGCGATGGCCGTCGTGGAGCAGGTGGCGGAAGCGGCCGGCGCCCACGGAGCCCACCGGGTGGCGGCCGTCCGGGTCCAGATCGGCGAACTGGCCGGCGTGGTACCCGAGGCACTCGGCTTCTGCTTCGAACTCGCCTGCGCCGAAACACCGGTGGAGGGGGCGGAGCTGCACATCGAGAGCGTCGCCGGACGGGCGGGGTGCGCGGGCTGCGATGCCCGATGGCTGACCGGGATGCCGCCGGACCTGTGCTGCCCCCGCTGCGGCGGAGCGCGGACGGAACTTCTGGCGGGGCGCGAGTTGCAGATTCTCGGGGTCGACTGGGCGGACACCCCGGTCCCTGCCCCGGCCGACCAGGAAGGCTGAAGCCGATGTGCCGCACGGCCGATCTCCGACAGGCGATCCTCGCCCGGAACGACGACGGCGCCCGCGAGTTGCGGGCGGAACTGACGGCGCGGGGCGCCGCAGCCGTCAACCTGCTCTCCAGCCCCGGAAGCGGGAAGACCGCCCTGCTGGAGGCGGAGCTCACACTCGCCCGCGAGCGGGGCGTACCGGTGGCAGCCCTCACCGCCGACCTCGCCACCGAGAACGACGCCGTCCGGCTGGCCCGTTCCGGGGTCCCCGTCAAACAGGTCCTGACCGACGGACTCTGCCACCTGGAGTCGGCGATGCTCCGGAGCCACCTCGCCGGCTGGCTGCCCGATCAGACCCGCCTGCTGTTCGTGGAGAACGTCGGCAACCTGGTCTGCCCGGCCTCGTACGACCTCGGAGAGACGCTGCGCGTCGTACTGGCCTCCGTCACCGAGGGGGAGGACAAGCCGCTGAAGTACCCGACGGCGTTCGGGCTCGCCAACCTGGTGGTGGTCACCAAGACGGACATCGCCGAGGCGGTGGAGTTCGACCAGGACGCCTTCCTGGCCAACGTGCGGCAGGTCAACCCCGGGGTGGAGGTGGTGTTCACCTCGGCCAGGACCGGCGCGGGCGTCGGCGCGCTGCTGGACCGGGCGCTGGCCGTGCTGGACGGCGCCGAGGTGCACCGGCCGGTGATGGCTCAGGCGTCGGCTCACGGGCACTCGCACGGGCACTCGCACGGGCCCGGGGGTGGGCATTCACACTCGCACGAGCACGTGGACGGCGGCGGGCTTCTGGCGATCCAGGTGTCCGACCCGGTGGGGGAGCAGTTTTGACGGTGCGTCACCCGGAGGCGTCCGAGCGGCGCCGGGTCGTGGTGCGTGGCGTCGTCCAAGGGGTCGGCTTCCGGCCGTTCGTCTTCTCGCTGGCCACCGGGCTCGGGCTCGCCGGGCACGTGACCAACACCGAGGACGGGGTGCTCGCCGAGATCGAGGGGCTGCCGACCGCCCTGGAGGCTTTCTGCCACCGGGTGGCGAGCGAGGCGCCGCCGCTGGCCGAGGTGGTGTCGGTACACCACGAGACCGTCCCCGCCTCGGGCGCGGAGGGGTTCACCATCTCCCCGTCGCGCAGTGCCGGGCGAGGTCGCACGTTCGTCCCGCCCGACGTCGCCACCTGCGCGGACTGTCTGGCAGAGCTGGGCGACCCGGCCAACCGCCGCCATCGGCACCCGTTCATCACCTGCACCAACTGCGGGCCGCGCTTCACCATCGTGACCGGGCTGCCGTACGACCGGGCCGCCACCACCATGGCCGGGTTCCCGATGTGCCCCGACTGCGCCCGCGAGTACGCCGACCCGGCCGACCGGCGCTTTCACGCCCAGCCGATCGCCTGCCACGCCTGCGGTCCGCGGCTGGCCCTGGTGCTGCCCGGCCGGGCCGACCTCGCCCGGGAGGAGGCACTGGTCCGGGCCAGGGAACTGCTCGCGGCGGGAGCGATCCTCGCCGTCAAGGGGCTCGGCGGCTACCATCTGGCCTGCGACGCGCGGAACGCCGGGTCGGTCGCCCGGCTGCGCCGCCGCAAGAACCGCGGCGACAAGCCCTTCGCGGTGATGGCCGGCGAACCGGACGACCTGGACGGGATGGTCCATCTCGACCAGGAAGAACGGGAGTTGCTCACCTCGGCCGTCCGGCCGATCGTCCTGCTGCGGCGCCGGAGCGGAGCCGTCGCCGAGATGGTGGAGAAAATCGCCCCGGGCAGCCCCGACCTCGGTGTCCTGCTGCCCTACACTCCGTTGCACCACCTGCTGCTCGGTCTGCCCGGCGATCCGGCCGGGCCCCGGCTGCTGGTGATGACCAGCGCCAACAGCTCCGGCGAGCCCATCGTGACCGGCGACCGTGAGGCCCTTGAGCGGCTCGCGCCGCTCGTGGACGGCTGGCTGACCCACGACCGGCCCATCCAGGTGCCGGTGGAGGACTCCGTCCTGCGGATCGTCGACGGGCAGCAGCTGCCGCTGCGCCGCTCACGGGGCATCGCCCCGCTGCCGGTTCCGCTGCCCGTCCCGGTCCGTCCGTCGCTCGCGGTCGGGGGCGACCTGAAGAACGTGTTCGCCGTCGCCGAGGGCGGCTACGCCTGGCTCTCCGGCCATGTCGGGGACATGGACGACCTCGGCACCCTGCGGGCCTTCGACCGGGCCGTCGGGCAGCTGAGCGGGCTGACCGCCATCACGCCGGAGCTGCTGGTCGCGGACCGCCACCCCGGCTACCGCTCGGTCCAGCGGGCCTTGCGCGGCGCCGGGACCAGGCCGGTGGCGAGGGTGCAGCACCATCACGCGCATGTGGCGGCCGCGATGGCCGAACACGGACTGGACGGTTCCCGGCCCGTCATCGGCATCGCGTTCGACGGCACCGGATACGGGGACGACGGGGCGATCTGGGGCGGTGAGGCGTTGGTGGCCGACTACGACGGCTTCGAACGGTTCGGACACCTCGGCTACGCCCAACTCCCCGGCGGTGACGCGGCGGTGACGCGCCCCTACCGGATGGCGCTGGCCTGGCTGCGCCGGGCCGCACTGCCCTGGACGCCGGAACTGCCGTGCGTGCGCACCTGCCCGGCCGGCGAACTGGTCGTACTGGAAAAGCAGTTGGAGTGCGGACTGAACTGTGTGCCGACCTCCAGCATGGGCCGTCTCTTCGACGCCGTCTCCTCGCTGGCCGGCGTTTGTCACCGGGCCGGGTACGAGGCGCAGGCGGCGATCGAGCTGGAGGCGGCGGCCGTCGCGTACGGCCCGGTGCGGGGAGGCGGCTACCGCTTCGCGGTGACGCCGGGGGAGGAACCGTCGCGCGCGGACCCGGCCCCGGTGCTGGCCGGCGTGGTGGACGACCTGTGCGCGGGCGCGCCGACCGGACTGATCGCGGCCCGGTTCCACGACGCGGTCGCGGAGCTCGTCCGGAGCTGGTGCGGCGAGGCGCGGGACCGGTACGGGATCGGGCTGGTGGTACTGACCGGCGGGGTGTTCGCCAACGCGGTGCTCGCCTCGGCCTGCGCCCGGGGCCTGCGCGATGACGGGTTCAGCGTGCTGCGGCACCGCAGGGTGCCGCCGAACGACGGAGGACTGGCCCTGGGCCAGCTGCTGGTGGCGGCGAGAGTCACCACCTGAGACGGAGGAAGCCCATGTGTCTGGCGGTACCCGGCAGGGTGATGGAGATCGAGGAGCGGGACGGTACCCGGATGGCCGTGGTGGACTTCGGCGGCGTGGTCAAGGAGGTGTGCCTGGAGTACCTGCCGGACCTTGAGGTGGGCGAGTACGCCATCGTCCACGTCGGGTTCGCGCTGCAGCGGCTGGATGAGGAGTCGGCCCGAAGGACGCTCGACCTGTTCACCGAACTCGGCCTGTTGCAGGAGGAGTTCGGTGACCCGTGGGAGGCGGCTGGTGGTGCGCCCGGGGCGTTCGACGCGGCCGGGCCGTCCCGGTCCGAGACGAAGGAGGAGTGGCGGTGAAGTACCTGGAGGAGTTCCAGAACCCGGAGCTGGCCAGGGGCCTGCTCGACGACATCAGAGCGGCGGTCACCAGGCCGTGGGCGCTGATGGAGGTCTGCGGCGGTCAGACGCACACCATCATCCGGCACGGCATCGACCAACTTCTTCCAGAAGGAGTGGAGTTGATCCATGGGCCGGGGTGCCCGGTCTGCGTCACACCGCTGGAGGTGATCGACAAGGCACTGGAGATCGCCGCCCGGCCCGAGGTCGTCTTCTGCTCCTTCGGGGACATGCTGCGGGTGCCGGGCACCGACCGTGACCTGTTCCGGGTCCGGAGCGAGGGCGGCGACGTCCGCATCGTGTACTCGCCGCTCGACGCGCTGCGGATCGCCCGGGAGAACCCGGACCGTCAGGTGGTGTTCTTCGGCATCGGCTTCGAAACCACCGCCCCGCCCAACGCCATGGCCGTCTACCAGGCCCGGCGGCAGGGGCTGCGGAACTTCTCCATGCTGGTCTCGCACGTCCGGGTGCCGCCCGCGATCGACGCCATCATGGCTTCGCCGGACTGCCGGGTCCAGGGCTTCCTCGCCGCGGGCCACGTCTGCAGCGTGATGGGCACCGACGAGTACCCCGCGCTGGCCGCCCGCCACCGGGTGCCGATCGTGGTGACGGGCTTCGAGCCGCTCGACATCCTGGAGGGGATCCGGCGCACGGTGCGGCAGTTGGAACGCGGTGAGCACACCGTCGACAACGCCTACCCCCGGGCCGTCCGCGCCGAGGGAAATCCGGCGGCCCGCGCGATGCTCGCGGACGTCTTCGAGGTCACCGACCGTGCGTGGCGCGGTATCGGCGTCATCCCGCAGAGCGGCTGGCGGCTCTCGTCGCGCTACCGCGAGTACGACGCCGAGTACCGCTTCGACGTTTCGGGGATCACCACCTGCGAGCCTGCGCAGTGCCGCAGCGGCGAGGTGCTGCAGGGGTTGCTCAGGCCGAACGAGTGCGAGGCCTTCGGCACGACCTGCACGCCGCGTACGCCGCTCGGCGCCACCATGGTCTCCAGCGAGGGGGCCTGCGCCGCGTACTACCTCTACCGCCGGCTCGGCACGCCGGCCGGCGCCCGGGAGGCGAGTCCCGTTGCCTGACACCGACCTTGACATCGACCTTGACCTTGGTCCGGGCCCCGACGGAGGGCTGGACGGCGGCATCTCGCCGGGCGGCGGTGCCATCACGCGCACGGCTGTCGTCGATTCGGACGGCGCCGGGGCGGATGCCGCGCCGGACTTCGCCGGGTGGACCTGTCCGGTGCCCTTGCGGGACCACCCGAGGGTGGTGATGGGCCACGGCGGCGGCGGTGCGCTCTCGGCGGAACTGGTCGAGAACGTGTTCGCGCCCGCCTTCGGAAGCCGGACGCTCGCGGCCCTCGGCGACTCCGCCGTCCTCACCCTCGGCGGGGCCAAACTCGCCTTCTCCACCGACTCGTTCGTGGTACGGCCGCTGTTCTTCCCCGGCGGCAGCATCGGGGACCTCGCCGTCAACGGGACGGTGAACGACCTCGCCATGAGCGGGGCCCGGGCGGCGTACCTCTCCTGCGGGTTCATCCTGGAGGAAGGCGTCGAGATGAGTGTGGTCGGGCGGGTCGCCGAAGCCCTCGGCGCGGCCGCCAGGGCCGCCGGGGTCGAGGTGGTGACGGGCGACACCAAGGTGGTGGAGGCTGGCCGGGGCGACGGCATCTACCTCAACACCGCCGGAATCGGCCTGATCCCGGCCGGGGTCGACATCCGGCCCCAACGGGCCGTGCCGGGCGATGTGGTGATCGTCAGCGGGGAGATCGGCCTGCACGGCGTGGCGATCATGAGCGTCCGGGAGGGCCTGGAGTTCGGGGTCGAGGTCACCAGCGACTGCGCCGCCCTGGGCGGTCTGGTCGAGACGATGCTCGCCGTCACACCCGACCTCCACGTGCTGCGTGACCCCACCCGGGGTGGGCTCGCCGCCGCGCTCAACGAGATCGCCACCGCGGCCGGGGTCGGGGTGGTGGTGCGGGAACGCTGCGTCCCGGTTCCCCCGCAGGTGGCCAACGCCTGCGCGATCCTCGGGCTCGACCCGATGTACGTCGCCAACGAGGGCAAGCTCGTCGCCTTCGTGCCGCGCGAACACGCCGACGCCGTCCTCGCGGCCATGCGGGCGCACCCGCTGGGCGCGGCGGCCGCGGTGATCGGTGAATGCGTGCCCGACCACGCCGGGATGGTCGTGGCCCGGACGGCCCTCGGGGGCACCCGGGTCGTCGACCTCCCGCTCGGGGAGCAGCTTCCGCGGATCTGCTGAGCCCCGGGGAGCTCCGGAAGCCCTGGGAGACCTGGGAGCCCGGGGGCTTCGGGAACCTGGGGAGCTTCGGGTGGCGGCGTGCCGATGCGGTCGTCGGCGCGCCGCTTCGGCGGGTGGCGCGGGGGTGCTTTGTGGTGGGCGGGTCAGGGGGCGGTCTGGGGGCGTGACCTGGCGCCGGGGGCGTGCGACAAGGCGGGCACGCGGCGGACGGTTCCGGTCGCGAGCAGGCGGTGCCGCGGGAGCGGCGGCGCTCCAGGACGTGGCTCAGGGCCTGGACGCGGTCGGCGCCGCCACCTGACCGGGACCGGCATCACCCGTCCTGATCGGTCACACGGTGGGGTGGGAAGCCCGGCGCGGATCCGGCTTCGGAGGCCTCGTCGGCGGCGTCCGACGGCGCTTCAGTCGCTCTGGCCGACCGGACAGGTCCGCTGCGAAGAACCCGTCCGGCGCACGGAGCACGACGGCCCGCGGGGAGGCGGGATTCTTTGCGGCACCGGCCCGTTCCACAGGGGCCGAGGGCTCCCGCGCCGGATGACGTGGCGCGGTGGGAGCGCCCCCCGGTAGCGGGTCGCGTCGGCCGGTCGACGGCCGGAGCCGGTCGGGTGGTACGTGACGGCTGTGCGGGTGACTTTGCGGCGGCGTCGAAGGCGACGCGCCGACAGCGGTGTGCGTCGGTAATGGGGCGTCGCTCGCGGGCGGCGCTTGTCATGTCGTCGAACCTGAGAGTCGCCCATGCCTTCCAACACTCGTCTGCGCCGCCTCGTCCCCGTTGCCTTGTGCACCCTGGCCGCGGCCTTCCCCGTCTCGGCGGCCCAGGCCGCGCCGCCGGGCGGGCCGGCCGGCGGCGACGGGGGCGGCCCGGTGGACTGGCACCGGCTGGCAGCGTGTGAGAGCGGGGGGAACTGGCGCATCAACACCGGCAACGGTTACTACGGGGGACTGCAGTTCGACCAGCCGACCTGGCGGGAGAACGGCGGCCTCGGCTACGCACCGCGGGCCGACCTCGCCGCCCCCGAGGAACAGATCGCCGTCGCCCAACGGCTGGCCGCGCGACGGGGCCTGACCCCGTGGCCGGTCTGCGGCGCCACGGCCGCGCGCCACCACGCACGGCCCCCGGTCCGCCCGGTCGTGCCGCCGCCCGTCGACGATGCCGTCCACGACCGGAGCGGGACCGTCGAGGAGGCTCCTCTCCCCGACGGGGACGCCACCGGTGCCTTGCCCGGACCGGGGGAGGTGTGGACGGTCGGTGAGGGCAACACGCTCGGAGCCATCGCCGAGCGGCTGGGCCTGCCGGGTGGCTGGCCAGCGCTGTACGAGCTGAACCGGCTGGTCATCGGTGCCGATCCGGACCTGATCGAGCCCGGTGAGCAGCTGCGAATTCCCGGCTGAGCCGCCGCGTCGGCTTCCGGCGGCGAGGCGGTGCGGGCCCTGGGCGGGCGCGCCGGTCGATCTGACGGGGCGTCTGCCGGGTCTCGTCCCATGAGTCGGAGGCGGGCGCCGGGGCGGGGCGATGCCCGGACAGCCACTGTCCGGGCATCGCCCCGCTCGTCGTTGACGAGACCGGGTGCAGGGGCGGCGCCGGGTTCAGGGGGTTCTCGCAGCCGGTTCCTGGCGCGCAGTAGGGTCCGTTCCGGGAAGGGGATCAGGTGGAACGGATGCGGGTCCTGCTGTTGGACGCGGCTCCGGGAGAGTTGCTCGACCGGGAGCTGGAGCGTCTGCTGGGCCACGGGCTGGCCGTCACGCTGAACCTCCGGCGGGTGGCCGACCGGGCCGGCGCGCGGGCCGCCTGGTCGGGCCGGGTGGACTTCGCCGACGTCGACGCCTTCGACGAGTCGGCGCTGATCGCCGAGACCGCCCGGGACGGACGTGGCTACCACGCGGTCAAGTCCCGCGCGGGCGTGCCGCTGCGGGCGGCCTTCCTCGTGGCGGCGACCGATCCCGTGCTGGACCACCGACTACGGGTGATCGGCCGGGCGGAGCTGGCACTGATGCGGCCGGGGTCGATCCTGCTGAACACCGCCCGGGGCGGGATCGTCGACGAGCAGGCGCTGGCCGACGCGCTGAGCGATCCGGCGCACCCGCTCGCGGCGGCGGCCGTCGACACCTTCGAACACGAGCACGCCGCCTTCGCCTCACCGCTCTTCGGCCTGCCGAACGCGCTGCTGACCGCGCATGTCGCCGGGATGACCAGGAGGAGCGCCATGGCCACGGCCGCGATCCGTTGTGCGGATCGCATCGCCGCCCTGCTCGCCGACCGCCCGGACGGTGTGCCTGTGGTGACCGGCTGACACCTGCGGTCCACCGGCGTGTCCCGGATGGTGATCGCACGGCGAGCGTGTCCCGGTGCGGGGTCGGGTGGACCGGCCGTCCGGCGTTGCGCTTCGCTACGGTGCCGCGCCGTCCGTGGCTTCGGCGCGGTCGTGCGCGGCGCGGACCGCCGAGGTGTGTGGATCGGTGCGACGGTCGTACCGCCAGAGGGCGGGCAGGGCGGCGGTGAGGACGCCGGTGGAGGCGACGCAGGCCAGGCCGCCGGAGCGGAGAGCGGTCCGGATCCCGTAGCGGGCGGCGAGGCCGCCGGCCCGGATGTCCCCGAGGGCGGGCCCGGCGGATCCGATGAGCGTCTCCAGCCCGGCCGCGCGGCCGCGCAGTTCGGTGTCCAGTCCCCGGCGCTGTACTGGCACTTCAAGAACAAGCGGGAACTGCTCGACCTGATGGCGGAAGCCATGCTGGCCGAGGCCCTGCCACCCGACCGCCGACCGGCTCCGGAGAACTGGCCGGACTGGATCGCCCAGGACGCGCGCGCCAAGCGCCGCGCCCTGCCCGCCTATCACGACGGCGCCCGGGTGCACGCCGGAACTCTGCCTACTGAGGACGAACTTCCGGCCGTCGAAGCCCAGTTGAGTGCTCTCTGTCGAGCGGGCCTGCGGCCGCGCAGTGCGCTGCGGCTGCTGCTCGCAGTCGACCGGTACATCATGGGCTGGGTCACGGAGGAGCAGGCGTGGCGGCAGGACGCCGATGAGCGGGCCCGCCCGCCGTTCCCGGACGAGGCGCTGCGTGACCTGCCACTGCTGCGGGAGGCGGCTGACGTCCTGCGGATGACCGACCATGACGCCGACTTCGAGTACGGGCTGCGCATCCTCATCGAGGGGTTCCGGGTGGAGGAGGGGCGTGCTGAAGGCGCGCTGGAGTGAGGGGCCTGTGGAGTGAGGTCCTCGGGGTAGGGGGTGGGGGTTTCGGGGGTGGCGGCAGTCCGGGGTCAGGCCTTGCGGGTGCTGAGTGCGAGCGCCTCGCGCAGTCGTCCGTCCGATGCGGCGAGCAACCGGGCGGCGGTCGGTGCGTCCACGTCGGCGAGGACGACCAGGACTGCGTCCTTCGCCCTGCCGTCGGTGGCGGCCAGCGCACGCCGGACGGTCTTCTCGTCGGCGCCGGTGGCCTGGGCGACGATCCGCTCCGCCCGATCGCGCAACTTCTCGTTGCCCGCCCGGAGGTCGACCATCAGATTTCCGTATGTTTTGCCGAGGCGGACCATGACGGCCGTGGACAGCAGATTCAGCACGAGCTTCTGCGCCGTGCCCGCCTTCAGCCGGGTTGAGCCCGCCAGTACCTCGGGCCCGACCTCCACTTCGATGCCCAGCGCGGCCGCGGCCACCAGGTCCGACCCCCGGGTGCAGGCCAGCCCGAGTGTCAGGGCCCCCGTCGTGCGGGCGTGCCGGACGGCCGCCACCGCGTACGGCGTACGGCCTGATGCGGAGATGCCCACCACGGTGTCGTCCGGCGTCAGCTTGAGCTCTTCCAGGTCGGCGAGGGCGAGTTCCGGACGGTCCTCGGCGCCCTCGACGGCGGAGACCAGGGCCTGCGGGCCGCCGGCGAGCAGGCCGACCACCTGGCCGGGCGCGGTGTTGAAGGTCGGCGGGCATTCACTCGCGTCCAGCACGCCGATCCGTCCTGCCGTGCCCGCCCCCGCGTACACGAGTCGTCCGCCCCGGGTCATCCGGGCGACGACGGCGTCGACCGCGGCCGCGATCTGCTCCAGCTGTCCGGCCACGGCCTCGGGCACGCTGCGGTCCTCGCTGTTCATCAGCCGGACGAGATCGAGCGTGGCCATCAGATCGATCCCGGCCCACTCCGGCCGCACCGCCTCCGTCACCGGTAGGCGTTCTCGCTTCGCTTCGGGCAGGGGTTCCGGATCCATGCAGGCAGCCTCCCCCGTATGTCCTCCGCCAACCCGAGCGGTTGCCGAGGGGTGTGCCATCCGGCGCGCGCAGCTATAGAGGCGGGCGGGGCGGTAGAAGGCTGGACGTGAGGCTGCCTTTGGAATCGGGAGTGACGGCGTCCCCGGTGGCTCCCGGCGAGTGTCACGCCATCCAGAAGAAGACCGCTGTCATCCGCCGTTCCTCCAGAGCGGTGCCGTAGTAGGTGGTGGCGCTGTGGATGAGGTTGGCGTGGTAGAGGAGAAGGCGGTTGAAACGGTTGGGGACGCGGACGTCCTCGGTGAAGGCGTCGACGGGGACGTGCCGGGTGCCGAGTGCCTCGACCAGGTTGTTGTGCGGAGGGTTGACGATGTTTCCGCCGAGGCGGCCGCCGGGGAACTGCTGACGGTAGAAACTGGTGCCGGCCTCCTTGGGGGCGTCGGGGCTGAGATAGAGGACGGCGGCGTAGCGGCACAGCACGCGGGAGTCGGTGTGCGGGCGGGACTCCGACTCGCCGGCGCCGACGAGTTGGACGCAGTTGTGGTTGAGGGTGCCGCCACCGGGGGCGCTCTGGACCCAGAGCCGGGGCGCGCCGGTGGCCTTGCGGACCAGCGCCTCGACACGGGCCAGCTCGCCCGGCTCCAGACCGGGCATGGTGCGCAGCCCGGGCCAGCTCTCGGGACGGTAGGGGTAGCCCTCGGTCCAGTCGCCGCGAGCGAGGCAGCGCTCCCGAACGGCGTCCGGGTCGGGCAGGACGTCGTCCAGGGTCCAGTAGTCCCGGCCGGGGGTGGGTTTGCGATAGGGCAGGACCGGTAGGGCCACTCGCCTGGTGGGCTGTTGGGGCATGGGCCGACCATAGGGGGCGGGGTCGCCAACATTCTGCCGTGAACAGGTCAACCTTTCGTCAACTGCTGCTCCTCTCCGGTGCCTTTCGGCCTCTGTGTGGGTTTCGCCGGCTTCAGGCCGGAGGTCTGATGGCGTACCGGCCGAGCGCGCTCTCCAGCTGGTCGAAGGCGCGGACGGCGGCCGGGCGGACCGCGGCAGCCACCGCGGCATGCTTCTCGCCGGCCAGGATGCGGCGGAAGACCTCGGCGAACAGTGCCCGGTGGACGGCGGCGAGCAGGCCGGCGGCGACACGGGCGGTGAAGTCGGCGGGTGGGGAGTCGGTGGCCGCGGCGAGGGCGGCGGCCAGGGCGTCCTCGCTCTGCTCGTGGATCTCGCGCAGCCGCGCGAGCAGGGTGGGGCTCTCGGTGATGGTGCGTGCGAACGACGGCCCGGAGAAGCCGAGGACGGGGTCGTGCCGGTCGATCGCGGCCAGGCACTCGCGGCGCAGCGAGGCCAGCGCCGACTCGCCCGGTGTGCGCTCGGTGACGGTTCGTGCGAGGCGGGCGGCCATCTCCTCGTGCAGGTCGAGGAGCAGGTCCTCCTTGCGTGGGAAGTGGTTGGTGACGGTCATTTTGGCCACCCCGGCGGCCGCCGCCACTTCGGCGATCGTCGTCCGGTCGAAGCCCCGCTCGATGAAGAGCCCGGTCGCGGCCCGGGAGATCGCGTCGCGCGTGCGGCGCTTGTTGAGCTCGCGCAGGTTGGGGGTGTCCTCGGTCATGGGGTGAGCGTAGCGCAAGGAGTCTGGGTCGAGCACAGAAATTATGCTTGACCCAACGAGTGGGCCGGACCTAAGTTCTATGACGTCTCGCCGTGCCATCACCTTTGAGAGAAGGAGCACCCATGGTCACCAAGCCCCCCGCACTCCGTCTGCTGAGCGTGCACGCCCACCCCGACGACGAATCCAGCAAGGGTGCGGCCACACTGGCCCGGTATGCCGCCGAGGGGGTGGACGTGCTGGTCGCCACCTGTACCGGTGGTGAGCGGGGAACCGTTCTCAATCCGGCGCTCGACCGTCCTGAGGTGCGCTCGGACCTCGCGCGGATCCGCCGCCGGGAGATGGCGGCCGCGCGCGAGATCCTCGGCGTGGAGCAGCGTTTCCTCGGCTTCACCGACTCGGGCCTTCCCGGCGCCGGAGAACGGCTGCCCGACGGGTGCTTCGCACGTCAGCCGGTCGCGGTCGCCGCGGAGCCGCTGGTCGCCCTGATCCGAGAGTTCCGCCCGCACGTGGTCGTCACCTATGACGAGACGGGCGGATACCCGCACCCCGACCACGTGATGGCCCACCGGGTCACCGTCGAGGCCCTCGGGGTGGCGGCCGATCCCGACCGCCATCCCGAGCTGGGGGAGCCCTGGCAGGTGGCCAAGCTCTACTACCACCTGGCGCTGTCCCGGGCCTGGTTCCAGACCCTGCACGACGCGATGACGGCGCGGGGCGTCGAGTCGGCCATGGGCGAGCTGCTCGCCGGGTGGCCCGACACCCCGCCCGCGCTCGCCATCACCACCCGGATCGCCTGCGCCGAGCAGTTCGCCGTACGGGACGCCGCCTTGCTCGCGCATGCCACCCAGATCGAGTCCGGCGCGGGATTCATGGCGCACCCGCGTGACATCGAGCGCGAGGTCTGGCCGACCGAGGACTACCACCTCGCGCGGAGTCTGGTGGCGAGTCGACTCCCCGAGACCGACCTGTTCGCAGGTCTGCGCCCCGGGGAGGCCGGCGGATGAGGGGCTTCAGCGGTCAGGGCCGCAGCCGCGAACGGTGCGTGGTGGCGCTGTCCTCGGGCGTGCCGGTGGCGCCGTGGACGGTGCGGCCGCAGGCGGTAAGGCCGGCACCACTGTTGGCGCCGCTGTCAGCACTGGCCATCGGCGAGGACGAAGTGGCCGGGGCCGGTGACTGCCCGCCAGGTGAGCGTGACCGAGTCGCTGCCGGCGGCGGTGGCGGTCAGCGTGGTGGGGCGCCGACAGAACAGCCATGGGGACTCCTGGTAGGGAGGAGTTCGATCGGATGCCGTGCCGCGTACGGGCGACGGGAGGTGCGTGACAGTCAGCCGCGCTCCGGCCACACGTCATGGCCGATGCCGCCATGGCGCGGCCACCACCGTGGTGTGGAATCGCACTTGAGTGCCGCAGGAGAACAGGGCAGGTTGATGGCATGACGACTTATGAGCTCGGTGACGAAGCGTCCCTGATGGACCAGCAGCCGCGCACGCGCACCCATCAGTGGTCGGCCGGCCCGCCGGTGTCCGCGTTCCCGCATCTCACGGGGGAGGAGATCCTGCGGGAGATGCTCGCGGGCCGGATCCAGGCGCCGGCGATCGGGAGCACCCTGGGCTTCCGTCTGGTCGAGGCGGGACCGGGTACGGCGGTGTTCGAGGGTGAGCTCGGTGACCACCTGTACAACCCGATGAACACCGTTCACGGCGGCTACCTCGCCACCCTGCTCGATTCGGCGCTCGGCTGCGCCGTGATGAGTCGGCTGCCCGCCGGTATCGGCTATACGACCACGCAGCTGAACGTCCATATGGTGCGTCCGCTGTTCGCCGATTCCGGGGCGCTGCGTTGTGAGGGTGTCGCCCTGCACGTCGGCCGGATGGTGGCGACCGCCGAGGCGCGGGTGACAGGCGTCAAGGACGGCAAACTGTACGCGCACGCCACCACCACCTGCGCGGTCCTGGCCCCGCGGCCGGCCGCCTGAGCCCACGGCCCGAGTGGTGATCGCAGGCGGGCTGTTGCCGCACAGGCCGAGACAGAAGGGCTCCGGTCGCCACGGGCGCGTCCGGGGCCAGGAAGGGCGAGGGCGTCAGAGTACGGCGAGCACCCCGCACAGTGCGAGGAAGCCGCAGATACCGAAGTTGACCAACCTGTGGGAGAGGAACACTGCGGCGAACTCGCGGATCGTCGCGCTCGGCCAGTAGTAGGCGGCCGTGGGCGAGCCGAACACCTGACCGTTCACACCGGACTTACGGGCGGTCAGCGCGGCACGGAAGGCGTGGAAGTTGTTGGTGACGATCACACAGCGGTACTCGGGGTTGGCCTGCTCCATGATCACCTTGCTGTACAGCAGGTTTTCCTCGGTGGTGCGTGAGCGGTCCTCGCGCTCGATGTGCTCCTCCGGAAAACCGCGCTCAAGGAGGTAGTCGGCCATCGCATGCGACTCCGGCAGCTTCTCGTCCGGGCCCTGCCCGCCTGAGGTGATCAGCACCGGGGGGTTGCCGCGGGCGGCCTGCCTCTCGTAGACGTCGCGTCCCCGGTTCAGCCGGCTGGCCAGGAGTGGCGGCACCCGGTCGCCGCCGATCAGGCCGGAGCCGAGCACCACCACGAAGTCCACGTCCCGGCGCGGCCGGTGACGTCCGTAGAGGAAGGCGTAGCCGACGAAGCAGACGAACAGGAAGGAGATGTATCCGACCACCAGCATGGCGGTGCCCGCGAGAATGCCCAGCCGATAGGAGCGGGTGAGCAGCGCCGCGCCGAGCAGCCCGATCACCGCCAGGATGCCGAGGCCCGCGAGGAGTGAGAGCAGGTTGGCCGGCCTCCTGCCCTCCTTGCGGATCATGGTCAGTCCATTGGTGATCAGAAAGCCGATCAGCGCCAGGGTGCCGATCGTCGGCAGCAGAACGATCGCGGCCGCTGCCAGCTCGACGATCAGAGTGGGGGCCTTGCGCAGTTCGGTGAGCAGGGCCAGAGCGAGGAGGGAGACGGCTATGCCGAGCAGGACGGCGTTGCTGAACTGGCGACGGTCGCGCAAGACCCCGAACCCGCACAAGACGAAGAACAGGGCAGCTGGAGCGTAGGCGATCATGCTCGTATCGTATGGGCCCCGCAGTCGACGGATGATCCCCCTGGGAAACGGACGCTCCCGGTCTCTCAACTCTCCCCGGCCTGCTCAGCCTTGCGGGACTCCCCGGTCTCCCCGGTTCCTCCGGTCTCCCCGGCGGGCGGCGGCTGCCCAGCTCGTCCGGCCCGGCGTACGCCCGGGACCGCTGCCGTACCCGCGCAGGCCAGCATCACCAGAGCGGCGGTGACCAGCAGTGGTCCGGTGCTGCCCCAGGCGTCGGCGGCCAGCGGGGCGAGCGTGTAGCCGAGTGGCGCGGCGGCCAGCGAGAGCAGCCAGTCGTAGGAAGTGACCCTGGCCAGGACCTGTGCGGGGAACTCCTGTTGAACCACCGTCTGCCAGACCGGGCTGAGGAAGCCGAGGCCGGCCATCGCGAGCGCGTACGCGGCGACGGTGGCCGGAGCCGGGGCGGCCGCCGCGAGGGCGAGCAGTGGCAGGGCGTAGAGGGCGAGACCCAGGTTGGCCAGCAGTACCGGGCGGCGCGGCCGGACCCGTCCGGCGAGCAGTGAACCGGCGAGCATCCCGATCGCCCCGGCCTGTGTCAGCGCGATCCAGACACCGTCCCCGCCCAGCCGCTCGGTGGCGATCAGCGGGCCGAGGGTGAGCAGGACCGCGGCGGCGCCGTTCCACGTGCCATGAGCGATCAGACTGGTCCAGTACCAGTCCCGGGAACGTAGTTCGACCCATCCCTCGGCGAGATCGGTGAGGAGCGAGCGACGCTCGGCCGGGGCGTGCCGGACGGTGATCCGGGCCAGGAGTGCGGCACTGACGACGAAGGAGACGCCGTCCAGGACGAACGCCCAGCCGGCGCCCGCCGTGTACACCAGTACACCGGCCAGTGCGGGGCCGCCGAGCCGCGCTGCGCTGCTGGCGGAGGCCAGCAGTGCGTTGGCCCGCATTCGGTGCGGGCCTTCGACGGTGGCCGCGACCAGGGGGGAGGCGGTCGGCATGGCGAACGCGGAGGCGACGCCGCCGAGTGCCTCGGCGACGGCGATGTGGGTCAGGCTCGGCTCCCCGCCGAGCAGTTCGACGCCGACGAAGAGCTGCGCGGCGGCCCGGACCAGGTCGGTGGCCAGGGCCACCACCCGCGGGTTGAAGCGGTCCCCGATCACGCCACCCAAGGGGAGCAGCAGCAGCCGCGGCACCATCGCGCAGCCCAGGACCAGGGCGAGCGCACCGGAGGAGCCGGTGGCCCGCGTGATGGCTATCGCGAGTGCGGCGGGGACGACGGCATCGCCGAGAGTGGAGATGGTCCGGCCGATGAAGAGCAGCCGAAAGCCACGGAGCCTCAGTGGGTGGTGGGTCACGCGAGCAATGTATTTCGGTGTCAAAAGTTCTGCAATGAAATATTCGGTGCCGAATATCTTGGTGGTGGTCGGCGATGCTTAGACTCGTGCCATGGAACACCCCGAGCGGCGACCGGATGAACCGCGTGACTGGACCGACGGTCACGTCGACCGCTGGCGGCCCGTCCTGCCCCACCTCGATCCCGACATCGAGGGAGCCGTCACCCGGATGAGCAAGCTCTCCCGGCACCTGGGACGCGTCCGGGAGGAGGGGGTCGCCGACTACGGCCTGCAGAAGCACGAGTTCGACACCCTCCATGTTCTCGCCGGTCGCGGTGGCCACGCCGCCCCGTCCGAACTGCGGGTCGACCTCAACCTGGCGCCCGCCTCGGTGACCGGCCGTCTGGAGGCCCTGGAACGCCGGGGGTTCGTGGTGCGCACGCCCTCCACCGAGGACCGCCGCCGGGTCGATGTCGGGCTGACCGAGGCCGGCCGGGCGGCCTGGCGGGAGGCCCTGGACGTCGTCGGCCGGGAGGAGCGCCGACTGCTCGGCGTCCTGGCGCCCGACGAGCGCCGACAGCTGTCCGACCTGCTGCGCCGGGTGCTCCTGGCGCAGGAAGCGTCCTCGGCCGAAGGCCGCCGGACGCGCCACCGTCGGGCCGGGCGGCACTCCTCCGGCCCCAACGTGGCGGACCAGGACTGATCAAGATCGCGCCGGGTCGCCCGGCGCTGCCGTCGGTGCGCGCCGTTGACAAGGCGTCACTGTTCGCGGCGGCCGGGTTCGGGTGTCGCGAACCGCTCGATCGCCTCGAAGATCGCCTGCCGCATGGCCGGGCTGCCGGTGTGGCCGGATTCCTGGATGACCGTCAACTCGGCGTCCGGCCAGGCCTTTGCCAGCGACCAGGCGGTGTACAGCGGGGAGCCGAGATCCAGCCGGCCGTGGATCAGCGCGCCCGGGATGCCGGCCAGCCTTCCGGCGTCGCGCAGGAGTTGGCCGTCCTTCAGGAAGGCGTCATGGGCGAAGTAGTGCGCGGTGATCCGGGTGAACGCCATCAGCGCGTCGTCGGGCCGGTCGGTGTACGCGTTCGGCTTGCCGAGCGACTCGTGCGCGATCACCGCGTCCTCCCAGGTCGCCCAGGACTTCGCGGCCTCGGACCGGACCGCGTCGTCCGGGCTGTTGAGCAGTCGGCTGTACGCGGCCACCAGGTTGCCGTCCTGTTCGCCGGGCGGCAGCGCGGCCCGGAACGCCTCCCAGGGACCGGGCAGCAGCCGGCCGACACCCCGGTACAGCCAGTCGATCTCTTCCGGGCGGGTCATGGTGACCCCGCAGATCACGATCTCCGACACCCGCTCGGGATGCGCCTGCGCGTACGCGAGGATCAGCGTCGAGCCCCATGAACCGCCGTACAGCAGCCAGCGGTCGATGCCCAGATGCTCGCGCAGCCGTTCCATGTCCGCGATGAGGTGCGCGGTGGTGTTGTGCGCCAGTCCGGTCGCCGGGTCGGCCGCGTGCGGCCTGCTCTGCCCGCATCCGCGCTGGTCGAACAGCACGAGGTGGTACCGCTCCGGATCGAAGTACCGCCGGTTGCCCGCGCTGAGCCCGGACCCGGGCCCGCCGTGGACCACCACGGCGGGCTTGCCCTCCGGGTTGCCGGACACCTCCCAGTGGATCTCGTTGCCGTCACCGACCTCCAGCAGCCCCTGTGCGTACGGTTGGCCGAGCGGATACAGGTCGGACATGGCGGAAGACCTCCGGGAGCGGGCGGCGGGACGCCCGTGAGGCTACCCGGGCCGCCCGAGATCCGTCGACGCCGAGGAGGGAGCGGAGCCCGGAGGCCGCGGCGTTCTCAGAGGCCGGAACCGAGGTCGAGCGCCGTGCCGAAGGAGGCGTAGCCGAGGCAGGCGAGCAGCCAGAGGCCGAGTCCGCCGGTGACGGCGGCGGAGCGGCGGCCGAGGCGGGTGCGCTGTTCCTTGGGGCGTCGGAGCCGGCGGATGCCGTGGGCCACGCCGAGTACGGCGAGCGCGGCGAAGGCACAGGACGCTGCGGGGCTGTGTCGGCGGGCCAGTTGGGCGAGGACGAAGACGGCGGCCAGGGAAGCGGTGGTGGCGACGCCCAGCACCACGGTGCCGACCGCCTCGATCGTCAACTCGCCGAGGAGGTGGAGACAGCCTTTCGCGGCCCCGGTGGCCAGTCCGGTCTGGCCGCCCTGCACGGGCGTCGGGTCGCCGGGCATCATGGGGCCGGCCGGCGGTTCGGCAGTCGGACGGGCCGACGGGTCGCCGGGCGAAGGGCCGGGCTGGGCAGTCCGCGCCGTGGAGTCCTCGTGCATGGCAGTCGCCCCCGTTTCCGCATCAACCCTCTTGGGCCCGGCGATCATACAGATGATCGGATCAGCGGTGGTCTGCCGGTGGCAGCAGGGTGGCGAGTCCGTCGAGGACGCGTTCGAGGCCGAACGCGAAGCGGGCGTCCATCGAGGGTTCGGTGAGGTCGTCGGCCAGGGCGACCAGGTTGGGAAAGGCGTCCGGCGGCAGTGCCCGGAAGCGGTTCGCAGCGGCGGCGGCGATGTCCCGGCGGCTCGTTCCCGTCGTCTCGTCGGCGGAGATCGGTGACTGTTCCTGGAGCACGAAGCCCTGGACGTAGGCGCCGAGCAGATAGGTGGCCAGGGCCGCGTCGGCGTTGGAGAAGCCGGCCTCGCGCAGCCGGTCCAACTGGTCCTCCAGCAGCCGCAGCAGGTTGGGGCCGGGGGCGAGGCGACCCGCGACGACCTTGGCGGCGTCGCGTCGGCTCAGCAGGAGTTGCCGGTAGCGCCGGCAGTACTCGCGGAACTGGCCGCGCCAGTCGCCCTCGCGTGGCGGCGGCTCGCCGCCGGCCATGATCGCGTCATTGAGGAGGTCGAGCAGTTCCTCCTTGTTGCGGACGTGCCAGTACAGCGAGGCCGCCTTGACGCCGACCTCGGCGGCGACCTTCCGCATGGACAGGCCCGCGAGGCCTTCCCGTTCCAGGACCCGCAGGGCCGCCTGGGCCAGGGTCTCCCTGGTCAGGCCGGGCTGGGTGTCGTTGTTCTCCGGCATGGATGTGTGTCGCCTCCTGCGGATCCGGAAATCCCGCTTGCAATCTAACACCGTTAGGGGCAGTCTGTGCGTGCCGGTCAGCCCCTAACGGTGTTAGGGGTCCATCTGGGGGAGAGGTTTCCGATGGAGGGGTCGAGCGCCCGACGCAAGAGGCTTGCGCTCTTGACGCTGTGCGTCACCATGTTCATGTCCATGCTGGACAACGTCATCGTCAACAACGCCCTGCCCCGGATCGGGCAGGACCTGGGGACCGGCATCAGCGGCCTTCAGTGGGTGGTCGAGGGCTACAGCCTCGTCTACGCGGGTCTGCTGCTCACCGGCGGCGCGCTCGGTGACCGGTACGGCCGTACCCGGGTCTTCCGGCTCGGCCTCGCCCTGTTCACCCTCGGCTCGGCGTGCGCGGCGCTCGCCGGGACGATCGGTGTGCTCATCGCCGCCCGCATGCTCCAGGGGGTGGGGGCCGCGCTGCTCACCCCGGGCAGCCTGGCGATCCTGGGGCACGTCTTCACCGACCAGCGGGAGCGCGCCCGGGCGATCGGTCTCTGGTCGGGCGTCTCCGCGCTCGGCCTGTCGGTCGGGCCGGTGGTCGGCGGGCCCATGGTCGAGGCGTTCGGCTGGGCCAGCGTGTTCTGGATCAACGTCCCGATCGGCGTGGGCGGGCTGCTGCTGGCGGGCCGGGTGCTGCCGGCCATCGCGCCGCGCGAGCGCCGCGTCGACCTCGCCGGGCTCGCGCTCTCCGCCGCCGGCCTGGGGGCGCTGGTCTACGCACTGATCGAAGGTCCGGCCCGGGGCTGGACCGACACCCGGGTGCTCGTCTGCGCGGTGGCGGCGGCGGTGCTGCTGGTCGCCTTCGTGCTCCTCGAACTGCGGGTGGCCGAGCCCATGCTGGAGCTCCGGCTGTTCCGTGACCGGGTGCTCGGCGGCGCCATGCTCAGCGGTTTCGTGGTCAGCTTCGGGATGTTCGGCGCGCTGTTCTTCCTGCCGCTGCTGATGCAGGACGTGCTGGGCTGGTCGCCGTCGGCCGCCGGCTATGCCGGGCTGCCGATGACCGCGATGATCGTCCTCGCGGCGCCGCTCTCCCAGCGGCTGACCACCCGTTACGGTCCCCGGCTTCCCGTGGCACTGGGCCTGACGCTGTGCGCCTTCGGCCTCGGCGGCCTCGCCCTGTACGGCGGGCAGGCCCGCTACCCCGAATACCTGTGGACCCTGTTCGCGATGGGTCTGGGCATGGGCCTGACGTTCACCCCCGTCTCCATCGCCGTCCTCCAGCGGGTCGAGCCGCCGCAGGCCGGCATGGCCTCCGCGACCATCAACACCCTGCGCGAGCTCGGCGGAGTGGTCGGCGTCGCGGTCTTGGGCGCCGTCCTGACCTACCGTCTGAACGGAGCCCTCACCGAGAACCTGGGCCGGCTCGGCATCCCGCCCGGCGCGGTCGGGCCGGCCGCCGACGCGCTGGCCGGTGCGGGCGGTGGGAGCGGTGTCCAGGGTTCCGGCGCGGCGGCCGAACTGCCGGGCCCGGTCCGGGCGGCAGTGGAGGGCGCCTTCGTCGAGGGCGTGCACCTCGCGGTGCTCTGCGGAGCGGGGGTGCTGGCCGTCACCGCCCTCCTGGTCACGGTCCTGCTCCGCCCGGCCGTCCGGCCCGCGGTGCCGGACCAGGGCGGTGAGCCGGCGTTGGCGCCGCTGACGGACGCCCGGCGCGGCTGACCGGCGCTACTGACCCGCGCTATTGACCGGCGCGGCCGGGCGAGGCTCATCGAGCGGCGTCCTCCACGGCGGTCTGGGCGGAGCGGGCCAGTTCCCGGCGGGCCGCCCACCGGGGGTGCGACGCGGAGGGGGCCTGGGCGGGGGCCTGGATCGGAGGCAGGAAGTCCACCTCCGCCACCAGCCCGCGCACCGCGACCACCCGGGCGAGCGAGGTGAGCAGACCGTCCTCGCCGACGAAGGCGGGCGCGCTGGTCGGCCGTCCGTCCGCCAGCCGGTAGCGGATCGTCACCGGCTGGACGGGGGCGCCGACCTGGACCGCGGCCTGGAAGAGGGCCGGGCGGAACCGGCCGCTCTCCCTTCCGCACCAGGTGGAGCCCTCCGGGAAGACGATCACGGGGTGGCCGGCCCGCAGCTCCCCGGCGACCGTGTCGACGGTGGCCGGGAGGGTGCGCAGCCGGTCGCGGTCGAGGAAGACGGTGCCGCCCCGGGCGATCAGCGCCCCGAGAACGGGCCAGTGCCGTACCTCGGTCTTGGCCAGCGACCGGCCGGGCCGGCCGGTCGCGATCAGCGGAATGTCCAGCCAGGAGACGTGGTTGGCGACCACGAGCACCCCGCCCCCGGCGGCGGGTGCCGGCCCGGGCCGGAGGGTGACCCCGAGCGAGCCCAGCAGGGTGCGCGCCCAGAGCCGGACCAGCCGGTCGCGTGCCGCGCGGGGGAGGGCGCGCACCGGAGGGATGAGCGCCAGGCCCGTGACCAGGACGGCCAGGCAGGCGGTCAGCCGCAGCGCCCGCCGGGGGAGGGCGACCACCGGGCCCGGCTCGGCCAGGCACGCCTCCGGGGTGCAGGGCGCGGTGGGCAGCCAGACGCTCATGAGGCCGGGTGCGCGGGCCGGGTGGCGAGCCCGGAGAGGAAGTGCCGCAGGTAGCGCGGGTCGGTGCGTTCGAGCGACAGCAGCACGTAGAGGTCGGCGGTGGCGAAGTCCGGGTCGTGCGCGGGGGCGCCGCAGACCCAGGCGCCGAGCCGCAGGTAGCCGCGGAGCAGGGCCGGCAGCGGCGCCCGCTCGGCCCGTGGCACACCGGTCGCGTCCCAGGGGCGGTGCGGGGTCACGCGGTACTCCTCGGGGGCGAGGTGCTTGGCGCTGACGGTGTCCCAGACCCGGGCCGCGGTGGCACCGCCGTCGTCCAGCGATATCGAGCAGCAGCCGCCGACCCAGGTGTTGCCGGTGTCGGCGAGGTAACGGGCGATGCCGCCCCACATCAGGTTGATGACGGCGCCGTTGCCCCGGTGGTCGGGGTGGATGCAGGAGCGGCCCAGCTCCACCAGGCCGGGACGGAGCGGCGCGAGGCCGGCCAGGTCGAACTCGCCGTCGGAGTAGAGCCGGCCGGCCCGTCGCGCGGCCTCGGGGCGCAGCAGACGGTAGGTGCCGACCACGGCGCCGTCCTCGCCCTCGCGGACCAGCAGGTGGTCGCAGTACGCGTCGAACGGGTCGACGTCCAGGCCCGGGACCGGGCTGTGCAGCACGGCGCCGAGTTCGGCGGCGAACACCTGGTGGCGAAGCCGCTGGGCGGCGCGGACGTCGTCCTCGTCCCGGGCGAGCGCGACGGTGTACCCGGCGCCCGGCTGGGGCTGGGGCTTGGGCTGGGGCGGCTGGAGGGCGCCCGGTCGGACCGGGCGCGGGACGGGCGCGGCTGCGGCGTGGCCGGGGGCGACTGCGGACGGAGTGTACGTGGGGACGGTGGTCATGGCGCGGACCCTCCAGGGCAGTACGGACGGAGGTGCCACGGGTCGTCGTGGCACCGGGCCCGGCTCGCACGGCTGGACGGGCGCGGCGAGCCGGTATCCGTATGTTTTTCCGAGCCGGCTGGCGTTCACGTTGCGGTTCGGCGGAGGGTAGATGTGCAACTGCTGAATGGGGCCACCCGGTATCCACAGGACACCTGACGGGCACCCGGGGGTTGCCGCCCGCTTCCCGGCGAGGGGTGGACAAGGGGGGGCACTGGTGGTGCGGCGGGGGCGCGCGCCGCGTCACCAGTGCCCCTGCGGGCCTCGGGCGTCAGCCCGCGCGCCACCCCTGCGGGTCGACGCCGCCCGGAACGACGGGGGCGGGGCCGTACGGTTCGCGGGTGAGCACGAAGGAGCCCAGGTCCAGATGGCTCACCGAGCCGTCGGCGGCCCGCACCACGCGCAGTGTCTCGCCCGCGTAGTAGTTGTCGAGCCCCGTCCAGCTGCCGTCCGGCTCGGGGCGGAAGGACGAGCTCCGGCCGCCGCCGCCGGCGAGCGAGGCGAGCTCCAGGACGCGGTCGGCCTTGAGCCGCAGTGCGTGGGCGGTGGCGCCCCAGTACCACGGGCCGGTGAGCGCCAGCAGTTCCTCGTCCACGCTGGGCAACGGCCGCCAGGGCTCCGGCAGCCGCGGCTCGTGCTTCGCGGTGAGGGCGATCAACTCCGCGGCCACCAGCGGGGTGTTGGCGCCGCCGGTCGCGTTGCTCAGCGCCAGCGCGGCCAGGCCGTCCGCCTCGCTGATCCAGAGTCCGGCGGTGAACCCGGGCATCGAACCGGTGTGGCCGTACAGCACCCGGCCCTCGTGGCGGAACAGCTGCAGGCCGAGGCCGTAGGCGCCGGACCAGTCGGCGCTCTCCGGGCCGACGGCGGGCCGGCGCATCTCGGCCAGGGTGGCGGCGGCCAGCACCTTCTCGTCGCCGCCGGCCAGGAAGGCGGCCCAGCGGGCCAGGTCGGTGGCGGTGGACCAGAGCTGCCCGGCCGGGGCCATCAGACCGGTGTCGGTGAGCGGCTCGGGCAGCATGACGTCCGCCCAGGGGTGGACGGCGAAGCCGCCCGCGTGCGGGTGCTCGGGGAGCAGGGTGGTGCGGTCCATGCCGAGCGGCTCCAGCACCTCGTACCGCAGCACCTCGCCCCACGGCCTGCCGCGCAGCCGTTCCACCAGGGCGCCGAGCAGGGCGTAGCCGGGGTTGGAGTAGTGGTGGCGCCGGCCGGCCGGGTGCTTGAGCGGGGCGTCGGCCTCCAGGATGTCGTCCAGAGCCGGGCGCAGCGAGCCGTCGGTCCGCTCCCACCAGGGCCCGGGTGTCTCGGCGGCGAGACCGGCGGAGTGCGCCAGCAGCTGGGCGATGGTGGCCCCGCCCGCCGGGGTGCCGGGAAGATGGCGTTCGAGCGGGTCGGCCAGGTCGAGCAGGCCCTCGTCGCGCAGTCGCAGCACCAGCACGGCGACGAAGGTCTTGGTCAGCGAGCCGATCCGGTACTGCACCCCGGGAGTGGGGGCATGGCCGTCGATCATGCTGCGGGCGCCGCTCCAGACCAGTCGGCCGTCCCGGACCACCGCGGCGATCAGGGACGGTGTGCGGCCTTCGGCCTGCGCCACCGCGATCCGGTGCAGCAGGGCACGGCGGGTGGCGGGGAACAGCTCGTCAGGCTGGTCGGTCATCTGATCCTCTGAATTCCTCGGCGGCATCGGGTGGTTGTGAGCGTGGCCGACGCACCGCCGGTGAATCACCGGTATGCACCGCGGTGTCACGCGCGAGCCGGACGGCGCCCCCAACCTAGCCCGGTCATCGTCTCCGCTCCACCCCTTTTCACCGGTGCCGTCCTGGAATGTCGGCTGCCCGGACCCGGACCTGCCCCACCGTTCATCCGCCGGAGGGCAGTTGGCCCTGGACATCGGTCCAGGGCCCAACACGCCGCTTTCCCGGCGTCAGCCGGCCGGGAGCGGTGGCAGCTCGGGGCGGTGGAGCCAGGCGTCGAGCAGAGGCCCCAGCGGGGCGTCCGTGTAGCGGGAGACGTGCGCGGTGAGGCCGGCGGTGCTGACGACACCGTGGCGGTTGAGGGTGGCCCAGTCCTTGAGCATGCGAAAGAAGGACGGGTCGCCGAGGGCCTGCCGCAGGGCGTGGACGGCGAGGCCGCCGCGCTGGTAGAGGCGGTCGTCGAACATCAGCTTCCGGCCGGGGTCGGCGAGCCGGAGGTCCTGCGGGAGCCCGGCCAGGAGGGTGTGCGCGGCGGCGGCGCGGGTGGCGGCGGTCGGGCCGCCGGCGTGCTCGGACCAGAGCCACTCCGCGTACTTGGCGAAGCCCTCGTTGAGCCAGATGTGGCTCCAGTCGGCGATGGTGAGGCTGTTGCCGAACCACTGGTGGGCCAGCTCGTGGGCGATCAGGCGCTCGCGGTCCCAGCCCCCGCCGAGGTGGTTGGTGCCGAAGGTGGCGACGCCCTGCGCCTCGACCGGGACGTCCAGCTCCTCGTCGGCGACGACCACCGCGTACTCGCCGAACGGGTACGGTCCGAAGACCTCCTCGAAGTACTCCATCATCCGCGGCTGCTGGTCGAAGCCCGCGCCGAACCCGTCCGCCAGCCGCTCCGGCAGGTAGCCGGTCTGCGGGACGGCGGGGCGCTCGGCGAACCGGACCGCCCGGTACTGGCCGATCGAGACGGTGACCAGGTAGGTCGAGGTCGGCTCGCTCTGCTCGTACACCCAGGTGGTGCTGGACGCCCGGGTCGTCCGGGTCAGCAGCCGGCCGCCGACCACCACGGTGTACGGGGACGGTGTGGTGATCGCTATCTGGTAGCCGGCCTTGTCGGCGGGCCGGTCGTTGCACGGGAACCAGGACGGCGCTCCGACGGGCTGGCTGGCCACCAGCGCGCCGTCGGTCAGCTCCTCCCAGCCGAGGCCGCCCCACGGGCTGCGCACCGGGCGGGGGTTGCCGGTGTAGTGCACCTCGACGGTGAACGCCGCACCGGCGGCGAGCGCCTTCGCCGGGCGGATCCGCAGCTTGCCGCCCCGGTGGGTGTACCGGGCGGCCCTGCCGTCGACCAGGACCCGGCCGATCCTGAACTCACCGAGGTCGAGCGCGAACTCGGCCAGGGCGACGCCCGCGACGGCGCTGAGCCGGGCGGTGCCGCCGAGTCGGTTGGGGCCGGGACGGTAGTCCAGGGCGAGTTCGTAGCGGTGGACCCGGTAGCGCGGATCCCCACTGTTGGGGAAGTAGGGGTCCGGGGCGGCGCTGGGGGCCGCCGGGGCGTGCTCGGGCTGCACGGGGCGGGGTTTCACCGGGTCGTGTGCTCCCTGTGAGATGGCGGACGTGGGGGGACGGGGGACGTGCGGGGTGTCGGGGACGCCGCCAGCGGGGCGGATGGTCATGGCGTGGTCTGCCACGCCTCGATCGGGTTGCCCAGCCACCGCGTGTCGGCGGGGACGGACTCGGCGCGCATCACCAGCGAGGCCGGGCCCAGCGTGCTGCGCGCGCCCACCGTGCTGCCGGGCAGCACGATGCCGCCCGGGCCCAGAGTGGCGCCCTCGCGGAGGACGACAGTATCCATCCGCATGATCCGGTCGTGGAAGAGGTGGGTCTGCACCACACAGCCCCGGTTGATGCTGACCCCGTCCCCGAGAGTGACCAGGTCGGCCTCCGGCAGCCAGTAGCTCTCGCACCAGACGCCCCGCCCGATGCCCGCGCCGAGCGCCCGCAGCCAGACGTTCAGCAGCGGTGTGCCGGGCACCGAGCCGACCAGCCATGGCACCGCCAGCACCTCGACGAAGGTGTCCGCGAGCTCGTTGCGCCACACGAAGCCGCTCCACAGCGGATGCTCCACCGCCCGGAACCGGCCGACCAGCAGCCACTTCGCCGCCACCGCGACCAGGCAGGCCACCCCGCCGGCCGCCAGCAGCACCAGACCGGAGAGCAGCGCGGCCACCGCCGGCGACCAGCCGTCGGCCAGCCAGGACAGCGTTGCCAGCGTCAGCGCGCCGAGCGCCCCGGACGCCAGCACCGGCAGCAGCCGGGCCACCTCGACCAGCCCGCGCGCCCAGAGCAGCCGGGCCGGCGGCTCGTAGGTGAGGCTCTGGTCGGCCTCGTCGGCCGAGCGCGGCAGGCGCATCGGCGGCATGCCCAGGTACGAGCCGCCCTTCTTCGCCTTCTTCGGCGTCGCCGACAGGACGCCCACCAGGCCGCGGGCCGGCACGGCCCGCCCGGGCGCGGTCATCCCCGAGTTGCCGAGGAAGGCGCGCTCGCCGACCTTCGCCTCGCCGAGCCGCACCCAGCCGCCGCCCAGCTCGTACGGGGCGATCAGGGTGTCGTCGGCCAGGAACGCGCCGTCCCCGACCGTGGTCAGGCTGGGCAGGGCCAGCACCGTGGACACCTCGGCGCCCCGGCCGACCTTCATCCCGAGCGCCCGCAGCCAGAACGGGGTGATCAGACCGGCGTACAGCGGGAACAGGATCTCGCGGGCCTGGTCCATCAGCTGCGTGACCGTCCAGGCCTGCCAGCCGACCCGGCCGTGCAGCGGGTGCACCCCGGGCGTCAGGCCGATGCTCAGCAGCCGTACCGCCGCCACCAGCTGCGCCGCGTACAGCAGGCCGTACGCCAGGGTGGCGGGCAGCAGGGCGAGCAGGGCGCCGCCGAGCGCGGTGCCGAGGCCGCCGCCGGGGTGGACGAAGCGGGCGAGCACCGCGAGCGCGGCCAGCGCGGGCAGCACCGGCTGCAGGCTGAGCGCCGTGCCGCTGACCCCGTAGAGCACGGCCCAGCGGACCTGGCGCGCCGGGCGTTCCTTGGGCCAGGCCCGTTCGGCACGGCCCAGTTTGACGGCGGGTGCGCCGCCCCAGCGCTGGCCGGTCGGGACCTGTGCGGTCACGCTGGAGCCGGCCACCACCTGGGCGCGCTTGCCGACCCTGGCACCGGGGAGCAGCGTCGAGCGCGTCCCGACCACGGCGCCGGAGCCGACCTTGATCTGGCCGACCTCCAGACGGTCGCCGTCCAGCCAGTAGCCGCAGAGGTCCACCTCGGCCTCCACCGCACAGCCCCGGCCCAGCTTGAGCATGCCGGTGATCGGCGGCAGCGAGTGCAGGTCCACCTCCGGGCCGACCCTGGCGCCGAGCGCCCGCGCGTAGCGCACCAGCCAGGCCCCGGAGAGCCCGGTGGCGCCGCTCATCTCGGCGAGCCGTTCGGCCGTCCAGAGCCGCAGATGGGTGCCGCCGCCGCGCGGATAGCTGCCCGGTCGCAGACCGCGCAGCAGCAGCCGGGCGCCGCCGGCCGCGATCGCCAGCCGGCCCGCCGGGGTGTACAGGGCGAGTGCGCCCGCGCCCACCGCCCACCAGGACGCGGTCGGCGCCCACGGGTAGTCGCCGAGGTGGGTGAGGACGTTGCCGAGCGCCAGCAGCGCGACCGTCCAGCGCAGTCCGACCACGGTGAACAGCGGGATCAGCAGGAGCAGCTGGAGCAGTTTGGCCCTGGTCGGCACCAGGGCGATGGTGCGGGTCTCACCGCTGTCGGCCGCCGTGCGCTCCAGGTGGCGGGCGAGCTTGCGCAGCGTCGGCTGCTGGTAGATGTCCAGCACCGCGGCGCTCGGGTAGCGGGCGCGCAGCAGGGTGGTGAGCCGGGCCGCTGCCAGACTGCCGCCGCCGATGGCGAAGAAGTCGTCGCGCGGGCCGCTCACCGGCACGCCCAGGATCTCGCTCCACTGCTCGGCCAGCCAGGCCTCGGTGCCGTACAGCTGCTCGGTCGGCCCGGCGGTCTCCAGGCCGGGCAGCGGCCAGGGCAGGGCGTTGCGGTCGACCTTGCCGGAGGTACGGGTGGGCAACGAGTCGACGGGCGCGAGGAGCGGCACCAGGGCGGCCGGGAGCTCGGCGCGCAGCCGTTCGACGGCCTGTTCGCGGTCCCAGCCGTCCTTGGTGACCAGGTAGCCGACGAGCAGCTGGTTGCCGCCGCGCGCGGTGCGGACGGCGGCCGCCGCCCCGGCCACGCCGGGCAGGGCCTGGAGTGCCGCGTCGACCTCGCCCAGTTCGATCCGGCGGCCGCCGAGCTTGATCTGCTCGTCGGTGCGGCCGAGGAAGAGCAGGCCCGCCGGATCGGCCTGGACGAGGTCGCCGCTGCGGTAGGCGCGGTCCCAGCCGAGCGAGGGCAGCGGTGCGTACTTCTCGGTGTCCTTGACCGGGTCCAGGTAGCGGGCCAGGCCGACGCCGCCGATCACCAGCTGGCCGGTGCCGCCCGGCGTGACCGGGGTGCCCGCCTCGTCGACCACGGCGAGGTCCCAGCCGTCCAGCGGCAGGCCGATCCGGACCGGACCCTCGCCCGTCAGCAGCGCCGCGCAGGCCACCACGGTGGCCTCGGTCGGGCCGTAGGTGTTCCAGACCTCGCGGCCCTCGGTGACCAGGCGCTGCACCAGCTCGGGCGGGCAGGCCTCGCCGCCGAAGATCAGCAGCCGGACCTCGTTCAGCGCCTCGGCGGGCCAGAGCGCGGCCAGGGTCGGGACGGTGGAGACCACGGTGATCTCCTGCTCGGCGAGCCAGGGGCCGAGGTCGGCGCCGCTGCGGACCTGGGAGCGGGGGACGGGCACCAGGCAGGCGCCGTAGCGCCAGGCGAGCCACATCTCCTCGCAGGAGGCGTCGAAGGCGACGGAGAGGCCGGCCATCACGCGGTCGCCGGGGCCGATCGGCTCGTCCTGGAGGAACAGCGCGGCCTCGGCGTCCACGAAGGCGGCGGCGTTTCGGTGGGTGACGGCGACGCCCTTGGGGCGGCCGGTGGAGCCCGAGGTGAAGATGATCCAGGCGTCGTCGGAGGGGTCCGGACGGCCGGGGCCGACGGGCTGCCGGTGCTCTCCGGTCACGGTCAGCGCGCGTTCGGCGCCGAGCACGGCGGCGACCGCGGCCTCCTCGAAGACCAGCTGTGCGCGTTCGTCCGGGTCCTCGGCGTCGACGGGCACGTAGGCGGCGCCGGCGGCCAGGACGGCGAGGATGGAGACGTAGAGGTCGTTGGTGCCGGACGGGACGCGGACGCCGACCCGGTCGCCCGGGCCGACCCCGGCGGCGGCCAGCCGCCGGCGCAGCTGCTCGACCTCGGCGGCGAGCGCGCGGTAGCTGAGCACGGTGTGACCGTCGTCCAGGGCCGGCTCGTTCGGGTGGGCGCGGACGGTGGCGTCGAGGACGTCGACCAGGGTGCGCGGGGCGGCGGCCGGGCGGCCGGGGAAAAGGGCCTGCGGTACCGGTGGGTGCTGGTTCGTCCGGCTCGGTTCAGCGGTCATGGCAGTCCGTGCGCTCCTTGTCCTCGCCCCGTCCCGACCGATGTCCGGTCCCTGGGGGCGGTGGGGGCACTCGTCTGACGGGTGACCCCACTCCGGGGCCGGAACGGGCAACCCGACCGATGCTAGTCCTGGGTGGTGAGGGCCGTACTGCCTGACACTCCACCCAACTTGCTCTGGAATGACTGAATCTGATTGTTTGTCAGTCAATAACTGAGCCTCCGTTGAGTCGACATGACGGCTCATCAGTAGAATTGACGGATCGTCAGTTCGGTTTTTCGGCAGTGATCCACGCCACACCGGATTCGCGCTCCCTCCGGGTGGCGGGCCCGCCTTCCGGGGCCGTGCTCGGATCTGTCCGGCCGTTCGTCGGGCCCGCCGTGGTGTGCGGAGGGGTCAGTGGAACCGGTCCAGGTGCTCGCGGAGGAACGCCTCCAGGGTGCGCGGGGCGCGGCCGGTCAGCCGGGTGGCGATGTCGTCGGGGACCTCCGGCCTGGCCGCCGCGAGCTGCTGGATCTCCACGACATGGGCGGCCAGCCAGTCCGGCATGCCGGCCCGCTGGACGAGGTGCGCGTGCAGCTCCCCGGGTGCCAGGTCGAGATAGCGCACCGGCCGGCCGAGCAGCTGGCTCAGCAGCCCGGCGAGTTCCGGGTGGCTGTACGCCCGCCCGCCGGTCAGGTGGTACGTCCCGCCGGCGATCTCCGGCCGGGTGAGTGCGGCGGCGGCCACGTCGCCGATGTCCCGGCAGTCGACGTAGTTGCACGGGGCGTCTCCCATCGCGCCGTGCATCAGGCCGGCCGCCGCTATGCCGGGTGCCAGGAGCAGCAGCTTCTGCATGAAGGCGTACGGACGCAGGATCGTCGCCGTGACGCCCGAGGCCCGCAGGTGTTCCTCGATCCGGTGGTGGCCCCGCGAGACGGCGACGGGGGAGTCCGGCTCGGCGGCGGGCGCGGAGATCTTGACGATGTGCTGCACGCCGCCGGCCACGGCCAGGTCGATGGCCCGCAGTTCGTGTTCGACCTGCTGGGGCCCGTTCGCCATGGTGAGGAACAGCTGGCGGGCGCCCTTGAAGGCCTCGCGCAGGGAGCCCTGGTCCCCGGCGTCGGCGAACACCGGCTCGACCAGTCGGCGGGTGTGGTCGGTGAGGCCGGCCGCGAGGCGGCCCGGGTCGCGGCCGAGTGCGCGGCTCGGCACGCCGAGTTCGGCGAGACTCCGGAGTGCGGCGCCGCCGGTGGCGCCGGTGGCGCCCATGATGACGATCATGTCGTCTGCCTTTCGAGTGGGGCTGAAATGGATCCGGATCGGATCCGGAAGGGGCCCGGAGGGTGCGGTCGGTGGGGTCAGTGCTGCCGGCGGCGGTGTGCGCGGGTGCCGCGCCAGCGCCAGGTGATCATGGTGGCGGCGATCGCCGCCGACACCGGCAGGTCGAAGCGGAGCCGCCCGGGCCACGGGCTTGCGGCCAGGGCCGGGATCCCGGGCAGCCAGTGCGCGCCGGACCAGCCGAGCAGCAGTCCGAGCGCCGCGGCGCCGAGCCCGAACCCGGCCGCCAGCAGGATGCGCGGCACCCGCACGGTCCAGGAGCGTGCCGGGCGGCGGCGCAGTCGCGAGCCGACCAGGGCCGCGACCGCGGCCGAGGTGCCGGCGATGGTGGTGCCGGCCGCGATCATCAGCTCCGGTCGGCGGGTCGCGATCCCGCCGATCCCGGCCATCACGGCGGGCATGGCGTAGGCGACCAGGACCTCGCGCCAGAGCACGAAGGGGGGTGGTGTGCCGGGGGCTTCGGCGGGGCTTTCGGTGAGCGTGTCCTGCCGTCGGGGCATGGGGGTCTCCTCGCCAGGTGATTAGGTGGCTAAGTGTTGGTGTTTAGGTGGCTAACTATTGGGGCGTGAGAAGGACGGGCCGCCTGTCGTGCGCAAGGCGGCCCGCCGGGTCGGGTCGGGCCGGGTCGGCGTCAGTCGGCGGTCAGGGCGTTCATGCCCTCGACCAGCCGGGCCAGCAGGCCGAGAAAGACCGTGCGCTCCTCGACCGAGAGCCCGCCGACCATGGCCTGCATCCGCTCGAAGTGCTCCGGTGCCATGTCCCGCAGGCGCTGGGCGCCGCGGGTCGTCAGCATCACCACGTTGCCCCGGCCGTCATCGGTGGACGGTCGGCGGGCGACCAGGCCCTCGCGTTCGAGTCCGTCGACCAGCCCGGTCACGGTCGCCCGCGAGACGCCGAGACTGGCCGCCAGCTGGGAGGGTGACTTCTCTCCGTTGTGGTCCTCCAGGTCGGCCAGCAGCCGGTAGCGGCCGGTGGACAGGCCGAAGCGGGAGAAGTGTGCCTCTCCGGCCTGGCCGAGCCGGGCGCCCGCCGCCATCAGCCGCACCGCGACCAGTACCGCCTGCGGGTCGGCCGTCAGGCCGTAGCGGGCGATCTGTCGTCGTGCCTGGTCGAGCGTGGGTGCGCCGCTTTCGGCCGGGTGCTGCTCCATGGGAGTAATATGGCGCCTAATCAGTTGATCGGTCAAGCCTGGGCGATGGGTGTCGTTCGAAGCCGCTGTGGTCCGCCCCGGCAAGGGCGGACCACAGCGGCTCCGGTGCAGTCCCAAGGGGGGCCTGTCCGTGCTCGTCAGGCGCGGGTCGTGCTCGGGATGATCCGCGGCGGTGTCCAGTCGGCGTGCCGCAGAACCGTACGGATCATCACGCCGGGTGGGGTGAACCGGATCGCCGCGTTGCGCGCGGCGACGGCCAGCGGATGGGCGAGCTGCTGTCCCGTCCGGCCCGCCCGGCGCGCGTCGCGGGCCACCGTTCGGCTGTGCGGGCGCCGCTCGGCGTCGTAACGCGCGAGAGCCGCCTCCACCGTCGGCGCCGAGCCGAGCGCGGCGGCCATGGTCACCGCGTCCTCCAGTGCCTGGCACGCGCCCTGGCCGAGGTGGGGCGTCATGGCGTGTGCCGCGTCGCCGAGCAGCGCGACCCGGCCCACCGCGAACGAGAGCGGCGGCGTGACCAGTTCGTTGACGTCGTGGTGCAGGACAGCCTCCGGGCGGGCGGCGCCCGCTGCGCGGTGCTTCGAGGAGGGGCGTACCGTACCGCCGTGCAACTGATCGAGATCTCCGACCTGATCGTCGCCCACGACCCGCGCACCCGCGAGCGGCTGCCCGTCCGGCGTGCCGATGTCGTCGAGCGGCTGCGGCGAACCGGGCAGCACCGCGCGGCCAGGATCGCCGAGGGCCTGCCCGCGGCCGGCGGAATCCTCGACCCGGCCGCCGTCGACCGCCGACTGGTGGCCGTCCACACCGAACTCCAGCGCCTCAGCGAGGAACTGCGTCTCGGCGACCGGCTCGCCGCCCTGCTGCGCCCGCTGCTCGACGCCGTCCGCCAGACCCGGCCGGGACCGGTACGGATCGTCGACATCGGCTGCGGCCTCGGCTACCTCGTCCGGTGGATCGCCGCCACCGGCGTCCTCGGACCGGACGTCGAACTGCTCGGCGTCGACCTCAACGCCACCCTGGTCGCCGAGGCCGAACGGCTCGCCCGCGCCGAACACCTGCCCTGCCGCTTCGTCCACGGTGACGCCTTCCAACTCGACGAACCCGGCACGGTGTACGTCTCCACCGGGCTGCTCCACCACTTCCGCGACGCCGACCTCGACGCCTTCTTCGCCGCCCAGGGCCGGCCCGGTACGGTCGCCTTCTGCCACTACGACATCGCCGCCACCGGCCTCGCCCCGATCGGCGCCTGGGTGTTCCACCGAGCCCGCATGCGCGACCCCCTCGGACGCCACGACGGCGTGGCGTCCGCCCGCCGCGCCCATGACGACGCCACCCTGCTGCGTGCCGCCGCCCACGCCCGAGGCCTCGTCCCGCTGCTCTACGAACCGCGCGGCCACAGCAACCCGTTCTGCACGACCCTGCGTCCGGTGCTCGGCGTGCTTCCCGAACTCGTCGCCCCACTGAGCGCCGCCCTGGACCGGAACGCCCGCCGCCTCGTCGGAGCCGCCGGGTGAGCGCCGTCCTGCTTCTCCTCCTCGGCCTCCTCGACGCGGCCTTCGCCGGCTTCCGCGCCTCCAACGGGCGCGACGGCCGGATCCGCCGTGCCGTCGGCAACCGCCGGGCCGCCCTGCGCGGTCTCGCTCACGGCGCGCCCGGCCTGCTCGCGGCGGCCGCCGTCGCCGGGGCGGTCCTGCTCGGGTCGGACGACCCGGCGGCCCGCTACCGCGAACTCGACGAGGCGGGCCTGCGAATGCTCGTGGTCTACGGGCCGTACAGCGCGCTGGTCCTGGGCAGCCTGGCCTGCTACCTGGTCGGACCGTTCCGGCTCAGCACCCTTGCCATGATCATCGGTCTTGGCCCGCTCACCCTGTTGCGCCCGCCGGTCGTCGTCGCCGGTGCGGTGGCGGCCGCCTGGCAGAGCCTTCCGGCGGCCGTGGTCGCTCTCACGGCGGGCGTCGCCGTTCTTCTGGTGGAGCCCGTCGTCCACCGCCGCTGGTACACCGAGCCGCTCTGACGGTCACTCCGGCGCCGTGTCCGGTCTCGGTTCTGACGTCCGAGCGGCGTCGAGCCTGCGGCGGGTACGGGGGCGGGGCTGGATTCGGGGCCTGCCCGGTGGTGTCTGTGGTGCCCAGGGGGTGGTCGGGTCGGCGGGTATGACGCCGCATGGCTTCCTCCTCGGTGGCTGGTCCCGAGCTTCTGCTCGACCGGGTGACGGGACATTAAACGGTGCCACTGACAATGCGGCGGGGAAGGCACTTCGGAAGATTCCAAGAAAAGGACGTACTGTCACATTAATTCGTATAGGGATTCCCTTGCTCAAACGCCCGTGCTAGCGTGCGGCCGTCAGCTTCTCAGAGTCGAGAAAGTGGGGTCCTGGCATGGGGCAAGAGTTCTCCCGTCGTGGATTCCTCGGCAGCGCCGGAATGGCCACGGTCGGGGTTTCCGGCGCCTCGCTGGGCCTGGCGGACGTCACCGCCGCCGCCGAGGTGGCGGCGGTGCCCGAGGGGCAGTCCGTGCTGCCGGACGACTCTCGCTACCAGACGCTCAGTCAGGGCTTCAACCAGCGCTGGGGCAGCCGGCCCGCCTACATCCGGCTGGTGGGAAACGAGGCGGACGCGGTGGCGGAGCTGAGGGCGGCGCTCGACAGCGGTCTGCGGCCGACGATCCGGGGCGGCGGGCACTGTTACGAGGGGTTCGTCGACAATGACAAGGGCGTCATTCTTGACCTCAGCACCATGCGCGGCGTCCACGCGGCGAGGGACAAGTTCGGCAGGCCGAGTTACTGCGTGGAGGGCGGTGCCACCAACTGGGACATCTACACCACCCTCTTCCGCAAGCACGGTGTCACGCTGCCCGCCGGCTCGTGCTACTCGGTCGGTGCCGGCGGCCACATCTGCGGGGGCGGGTACGGGGTCCTGTCCCGGCGGCACGGGTTGACGGTCGACCACCTGGTCCAGGTCGACGTGGTGACCGTCCGGGGCGGCACGGTCGAGGTGGCCAGGGCCCACCGGGACGACGGCGAGGGCTCGCCGGAGAAGGATCTCTTCTGGGCGCACACCGGAGGTGGTGGCGGGAACTTCGGGGTGGTCCTGCGCTACCACTTTGCCCGGAACATCCCAAGGCCGCCGCCGAGGGTCTGGCTGAGCAGCGTCGCCTGGCCCTGGGAGGACTTGGTGAACCGCCCTGAGGATTTCCGCACACTGCTGGACAACTTCGGCGCGTTCCTGATGGAGCACAGTGGAAAGGAGGAGCAGGTCTATCAGGGGTTGTTCTCCATTCTCATGCTCACCCACCGGTCGAACGGGAACGTCGTTCTGTTCAGCCAGTGGGACGAGGACGATCCGGCGCCATTGGAGGAATTCCTGGCCGCCATGGAAAGGGGGATCAGGACCAGATCGGTCGTTCAGACCCACGTCGCTGGAGGACTTTTCCTGCCCTATCCGGACAAGCGCCGTCAGATGCCGTGGTTCCAGGCCACCATGACGCTCAACTCATCCGGTGACAACCAACGAGGCAAGTACAAGTCGGCCTACCATCGCCGACCCTTCACCACTGCCCAGATCGGGGCCTTCTGGGCAGGTCTGACGAGGGACGTCCCGGGCGTCGACCTCGGGCGGACGCTGGTGCAGATCGACTCCTACGGCTGCAAGGTGAACGACCGGCTGCCTGCGGACACCGCCGTGCCGCAGCGGGACTCGATCATGAAGCTGCAGTACCAGACGTACTGGACGGACCCGGCCCATGACGCCGCCCACCTGGGCTACCTCAGGGGCCTTTACCGGGACGTCTACCGGGAGACCGGTGGCATCCCGGAGATCGGTGCCGACACCGATGGTGCCTATGTCAACTACCCGGACGTCGATCTCGGCCTGGCCGGCCAGGCCGACCCCGCCTACCAGCGCCTCTACTACAAGGAGAACTACGCCCGGCTGCAGCGGACCAAGAAGATCTGGGACGAGGGGGAGGTGTTCCATCACGCGCAGTCGATCACGCTGCCGAAGCCCTGACCGTCCGCATACTTCGCTGGGGCTGGGGCTGGGGCCGGGGCCGGGAGTCCGGGCTGGGTCGGCGCATCCGGTACGGCCGGGATGCGGACACTGCCGCCGGGGCGCAGGGTCGAGGTATGAGCGGAGTGATCGTGCTGGTCGAGCTGGAGTCGGCCACGGAGGTGCTGGACGCGGGAGAGGTCGACGTGGGTGCCCGGGTGCGCTGGGTGCACGCGGCGCCCTCCGATCCGGATGTACCGGAGGACCCGGGGCCACTCACATTCTGCGGAATCGACACCGGTGACCTCGAACGGGAGCCGTACCGGCCGACCGGACCGGGCCGGCCCTGGTACCCGCCGTCGCAGCGGACTCGGCGGTGCCGGGCGTGCGAGGCGGCACTCAGGGCCCGCTGACCGCGGCCCGCCCGACCGCGACCGAATCTGCGGTGTGGTGCGGCAGGGCAGGGCAGGGCATGGCGCGGCACGACGCAGTACGGCCGTGGCCCGTCCTCCGGACCGACCCGACCGACTGGGTCGACCGACCGACCGGGCCGGCCGGACAGGCCAGGGCCGAAGTGACCTCCCGGGGGCCGCTCCGCGCGGGGTTGGGCTGCGACGGTGGGGCACGCTCCTACCGGACCGGACCGGGCCGGGCCGGGCCGCGGCAGCCGAGGCCGCTCGGTGTCTCCGGCGTGGTCACGCGATCAGGAGGCCCCCTCGATGAGTCGGCCGTCGCGGAGCTCGACCACCCGGTCGGCCAGCTCGATCAGGTTCTGGTCGTGGGTCGCGACCAGAACGGTGACGCCCTCGCTGCGGACGACCGCGCGCAGCAGCTGCATGATCGAGCGGCCGGTCTCGGAGTCCAGCTGCCCGGTGGGCTCGTCCGCGATGATCAGGTCCGGTTCGTTGGCGAGCGCGCGGGCGATGGCGACGCGCTGCTGCTGCCCGCCGGACAGCTCGCCCGGGCGCTGGTTGGCGTGGTCCGCGAGGCCGACCAGCGCCAGCAGGGTGTGGGCGCGCTCCTCGCGCTGCGCGGCCGGGATCTTGCACAACCGCATCGGCACCCCGACGTTCTCGGCGGCGGTGAGTACCGGGAGCAGGCCGAAGGACTGGAACACGAACCCGATCCGGTCCCGGCGCAGCGCGAGCCTTCCGTCTTCGTCCAGGCCGGCCATGTCGGTGCCGTCCAGGCTGATGGTGCCGCTGGTCGGGGTGTCCAGCCCGCCGACCAGGTTGAGCAGGGTGGTCTTGCCCGAGCCCGACCGCCCCTTCAGGGCGGTGAGTTCGCCGCGCCCGATGGTGCACGAGACGCCACGCAGCGCGTGCACGGTTCGCTCCCCGGTGCCGAAACTGTGCCAGAGGTCGGTGACGGTCACCATGGGAGCGGTGACGGTGCCGACCGGTTGCTGCGTCATACGGCGGCCCCCTGGATGTGTTCCTCGGCTCTGCGGTCCGAGGTGTGGTGTGAGGTGTGATGCCTGGATGGTTTCAGGCGTATTGCATGATGTGTCCATGGCGTATTGACGGTGTGTCATGCGGGCTGACGTCGTCAATGCCGAGAATTTGCTCACTACTTACATGTTTCGCGCAAGTCCCTTCCGTTCTTGCAGTGAATCTGACAGCATCGTCCGCTATCCGGTGATCAAGCGCCGGTGATCACTGCCTCGGTGCGTGACAGGCATTCATCCCTGGCCGGAATCTGTCCGGAACAGGCAGCCGCGCGGAACCGGGACGAACCAGGGGGAGGAACGGGATGCTCGGCTTTGTCGTGCGCCGTCTGCGCGGGCGACTGTCGTTGGCCGCCGCTGTCCTGGTCACCATGCTGATCACCACGGCGGTGCTCACCGCGCTGGTGGCGTTCAACAGCACGGTCGGCGAAGCGGGCCTGCGCCAGGCGCTGCAAGGGGCCGGCCGCAACAGGGCCAACGTGCTGGTCACCAGCGAACACGGCCTCGACGGGCGGGCCAAGGACGACGAGGCGATCGGCGTCTACGGCGGCAGGCTCTTCGGCGACTTCCCGGTCCACACCGAGAGCCTCACCCGCAGCCGCTCGTACGGACTCCCGAGCAACGGCACCCCCCGGCCGGCCGACACCGCCGGGACGCCGTCGGGCACCGGTGGCCAGCCGGACCTCACCCTGTTCGCCAACCTCGACCACGAGCACGTCCGACTGGTCGCCGGCAGTTGGCCCGCCGCAGGGCAGGGGAATGTCCAGACGGCCGTCCCGCAGACCGCGCTGGCCCGGCTCGGCCTCACCGCCGACGCCCTGCCCGCCGAGGTCCGGCTCGACGACCGCTTCGGCGGCCCGCCGCTCACCGTCCGTGTCACCGGCGTCTACCGCGCCACCGACACCGCCGACCCGTACTGGGGGCTCGATCCTCTGGGCGGGCGTGAGATCCAGGCGGGCGGCTTCACCACCTACGGTCCGCTGCTGGTCGACGACAGCGCCTTCACCGCCGCCGGCGTCGTGCAGGACGGCCGCAGCTGGCTGCTCAGCCCGGACCTCGCCGGCATCAGCGCTTCCGAAGCTGCCGCCCTCCGTGACCGGGCCACTCTCCTCGCCGACCAGTACAAGGGCACCACCGGCCTCCAGATCAAGAGCGAACTACCCACTCTGCTGACTGAATTGGAGTCCAGCGCCCTCGTCGCCCGCTCCACTCTGATGATCGGTGCCCTGCAGCTGAGCGTGCTCGCGGCCGCGGTTCTCCTTCTGGTCGTCCATCTGATGGCAACCCGGCAGGAGAGCGAGAACGCCCTGCTGGCGGCCCGCGGTGCCTCCAGCGTCCGTCTCAGTGTCTTCACCGCCACCGAGTCGCTGCTGCTCGCCCTGCCCGCAGCGCTGCTCGCGCCCCTGTTCGCTCCGCTCCTGCTGCGCGCCCTCGCCAGCTACGGGCCGCTCGCCCGGGTACCCCTCGACACCGGCGTGAGCCCTGCGCTCTGGCCGCTCGCGGCCGCCTGCGCCCTCGCCTGCGTCCTGCTCACCATCACACCCACCCTGTTGCGCGGCGCCGGCCGCGCAGTGCTGCGCCGCGCGGGACGGCGCCAGACGGCCGTCACCAACGCGGTCCGCTCCGGCGCCGACCTCGCGCTGCTCGTCCTGGCGGGCCTCGCCTACCAGCAGCTCAGCCAGTACAGCGGCGGGCTGTCGACGGACGCCTCGGGCCGACTCGGTCTCGACCCCGTCCTGATCGCCGCCCCCACCCTGGCCCTCTGCGCCGGCACCCTGCTGGTACTGCGGCTGCTGCCGTTCGCCGCCCGGCTCGGCAGCCGACTGGCCGCCCGTGGTCGCGGTCTGGCACCAGCCCTGGTCGGCTGGCAGCTGGCCCGCCGCCCCGGCCGGGCCACCGGCCCCGTCCTGTTGCTGGTGCTGTCCGTCTCCACCGGTGTGCTGGCGCTCGGCCAGCACAGCACCTGGTCCGCCTCCCAGCACGACCAGGCCTCCTTCGCCACCGCCGGCGGCCTGCGGATATCCGCCTCGGAGACGGCCCCGATGGGACAGGGCGGCCGTTACGGCTCCCTGCCCGGAGGCGACCGGCTGATACCCGTGACCCGCGAGGAGCGGAGGCTGCCCGACGGCAGCACCGGGCACCTGCTCGCCCTGGACGCCGCCGGGTTCGCCGACCGCGTCCCGGTCCGTTCCGACCTGCTCGGCGGGAAGAGCCGCCAGGAGGTGTTCGCCCCGCTCGCCCAGCCCGCGCCCACCGGGCCACAGGCCGGTCTGCCGCTGCCCGGCCACCCGCTGCGTATCGAGGCCGACATCAACATCAGCCCGAGCAAGCCGTCGGACGAACACCCGCAGCTCTGGGCGCTGATCCGCGACCGCTTCGGCAGCACCTACCGCATCATGCTGTCCGGCGTTCCCGCCGACGGCGACGCCAAGGTCACCGCGGACCTCACCGCGCTCACCGACGCCCCGCTCGGCTCCGCCGCAGCGCCGCTCACCCTGTCCGGCGTGGTCGTCGGGTTTGACGCGCAGTACGGCGGTGCGCTCCACGGCAAGCTGACCGTCCGCCGGATCGCCGTCGCCGACACCGCGCCCGGCCCGGCCACGGTGGTTCCCGTACCGGCCGACCTGACCTGGAGCGCCAGCGCCTTCGTCCAGGACGGCCCTCCCCTCTCCGCCGTCCTGCCCACGGAGACCGGCGGCCAGCAGCTGTTCAAGCTCGAGTACGTGCCGGGCAGCCTGTCCGCCCGCAGCCAGCGCGTCACCGTCGTTCCCGCCGGTGCCCCCGCTCCGGTGGAGGTCCCAGGCGTCGCCACCCACGCCTATCTGGCCGCCGTCGGCTCGGCCGTCGGCGAAACCATCCGCGTTCCCCTCGGCAGCGCCGACCTGCCGGTCAAGATCACCGCCGCGGTCGAGGCGCTGCCCGTGGCGGGCACAACGGCGCTTGCCGTCGACCTCGCCACCGCCGGCCGCTTCCTCGCCGCCGGGGGCAAGGAACTGCCGGGACCCACCGAGTGGTGGCTGCCCGCCACCGGCCCGGACGACCGGACACCTGGCGAGGCCGCCGCCGTGCTGCGGACCACCCCCGGTGCACAGAACCTGCAGCTGCGGGACGAGGTGGCCGACGATCTGCTCAGCGACCCGCTCAGCGCCGCCCCGCAGAGCGCGCTCGCCGCCATCGCCCTGGTCACCGCCGTCCTCGCCTCGATCGGCTACGCCGCCGCCTCGGCCGCCTCCGCCCGCGAGCGCTCCGGCGAGTTCGCGGTGCTGCTCGCCATCGGCACACCCCGGCGGTGGCTGCGACGGACGGCCGCCGCCGAACAGGCCCTGCTGGTGGGACTCGGAAGCGTCGTCGGCCTCGGCCTCGGCGCCCTGATCGTCCAGCTGATCGTCCCGCTCGTGGTGCTCACCCCCGCGGCCCGCAGGCCGGTGCCCGAAGTCCTGGTCGACCTGCCGTTCGGCTGGGCCGTGCTGCTCGCGGGCGCGATCACCGCCGTTCCCCTGTTGTCGGCCTTCGTCAGCGGACGCCGTCGTCGAGACGTGGCCGCCCGGCTGCGGCACGTGGAGGAGATGTGACCAGCCCGGCCGGTACCGGCGCGCCCGCCCCCGCCGACGCCCACCCGAAGACCGACTACCGCCCCGCGCCCTGGGTGCGCACCCGGCTGCGTTCGGCGCCGCTCGCCGCACTGCTCATGGCGGCGCTCGCCTTCGGCACCGTTTTTCTGGCCGTCGCGTTCCCACGAGTGCTCGACCGGGGGAACGACGACGCGCTGCGCGAGTTGCTGCGCAGCCGCGGCCCGGGCTGGACCAGCATGGTCGCCACCTCGAACCACCGTTTCGGCACGGCGGACCTCGACCAGGTGGCGGTGAAGCTGGCCGCCCGCACGGGAAAGACGTTTCACTACGAGTCGAGCGGCCTGGTCTACGGCGTGCGCAGCAACACGACACGCCCGCTGGTCAATCCCGGACTCGCCAAGATCGACGAGGCGGCGACCAAGCTCAACCTGCTCTATCTGAACGGCCTCACCGAGCACGCCACCCTGGCGTCGGGCCGATGGCCCGGCGGGGGCACCGAGACCGGACCGGTCCCGATCGCACTCAGCACCAACGCCGCCGCCACGATCGGCGCCAAGCTCGGCGACATCCTCGAGACCGGCGGCCCCGAGGAACCCCAGGCCGAGGTGGTCGGCCTGTACACCCCCAACGACCTGCACGACCCCTACTGGACCGATCTGTCCTGCGCCGAAGCCGCCTGCCTGTCCACCAAGGGCGGCTGGCAGACCGCCGGTGTCGTCGGCGGTGACGCTCTGTCCCGGATCGAGGTGTGGGGGTACGGAGCGGTGGACTTCTGGCGGATGCCCGTCGACACCGCCGCCCTGCGCGCCGATCTGCTGCCCGAGACCAACGCGGAGGTCGCCTCCTTCCTGGCCGGCCCCACCGGCGTGGGGCTGGCCGTCTACACCGGCCGACAGGACCTGGCCATCAACTCCACGTTGCCCCAGCTGTTCAAGCAGGCCACCGCCCAGCAGGCCGCCGCCGCTCCGGTCGCCGCGATCGGCCCGGCCGGCCTGGCCGGAGTCGCCGCCGTGGTGCTCTGTCTGGCCGCCGCTCTCACCGCCGACCGGCGCGCCGCCGAACTACGGCTGCTCCAGGCCCGCGGCGGATCGCGCGGAGGTGTGCTGCTGCGTCTGCTCGGTGAGGGCGCGGTGGTCCTCCTGCCCGCCGCGGCGGTCGCGACGGCGCTCGCCCTCGTACTGTTTCCCACCCCGCGCTGGACCGGCGCCGTCCTCGCGGGCCTCGCCACCACCCTGCTCGCCCTGCTGAGCTTCCCGGTCCGCGCGTCCGTGCTCTGGTCCGCGCCGCGTGCCCTCGGAGGACGGCGCCGGCTGGTCGCCGAGTCCGCCGTCCTGGCCGTCACCGTCGCGGCCGTGCTGGCGGTCCGGCGACACGGGGTCGCCCCGCCCGGGGAGGGCCTGGACCCGCTGCTGGTCGCCGCTCCGCTGCTGCTCGCCCTGACCGGCGGACTGCTGCTCGCCCGGCTCCAGCCGCTGCTGGTCGGAGCGCTCGCCCGGCTGGCCGGCCGTCGCCCCGGGCTCGTCGGATTCCTCGGTCTGGCCCGCGCCGCCCGTGGCACCGGCGGTCGCACGGGCCCCCCGATGCTGCCGCTGCTCGCGCTGCTGCTCGCGGTCACCACCGCGGGCTTCGGGGCCACCGTGCTGGACACGATCGACAGCGGACGGCTGCGTTCCGCCCGGATCGCCACCGGCGGCGACGCCTCCCTCGCCGTACCGATCGGCGTCAACCTGTCGCCCGGCTTCCTTGCGGCGGCGGCCGCGCTGCCCGGAGTGCGGACGGCCGTGCCCGCCTACACCGAGTCCGAGGGATTCCTCCTCGGTACCGGTGACGGGTCCACCCGGACCACCGTGGTGGTCGTCGAGCCCGAGGCGTACGCCGAGCTGTCCCGCACCGTCGGGCGCGGCGAGTTCGACCCGGCCGTGCTCGCGGGCGGAACCGGCGGCGCCGACTCGCCCGTTCCGGCCCTCTTCAGCACCGAACTCGCGAAGAAGGGCATGGACGGTAACCACCGTCTGCGCCTGCCCAACGGTGGCGAACTCGTCACCACCGCGGCAGGAACGGTCGACGGCACGCCCGCGCTCCCGGGCCTGGGCCGACGGTTCGTCGTGCTGCCGGCCGGACCGGCGGTCGCACGGGTTCCCGAACTCGGCCACCTGAATGTCTGGCTCGCCACGGGCGACGTGGACGAGCGGCAGCTGAAGGGACTGGTGCGCACGCTGGCGGCCTCGATCAAGGAGGGCGCCGCGGCCGCGGCGGACTGGTCCCAGGCGGTGGCGCCTGCCTCGTTGCCCACCTCCGGTTCTGCCAAGCCGTCGGTGCCCGCGTCGTCCGCGCCGGCTCCGGCGTCCACGTCGGCGTCCTCCGCGTCCGCCCCGGCCCCCGCGAGCGCCGACCCCGACGCCGTACCCAACGGCTACCTGGTGAAGACCAGCGCGACCGTGGCCGCCGAACTCGCCGCCGACCCGCTCCAGCGCTCGGCGAGCCGGCTGTTCTGGGTCGCCGTGATCGGCGCCGCCGCCTTCGCCCTCCTCGCCGTGCTGCTGACGCTGCTTCGCGCCGCCCCCGAACGCGTCGCCCTGCTCGCCAGGCTGCGCACCATGGGCCTGCGGCCCCGGCAGGGTCTGGCGTTGATCGTCGCCGAGACACTGCCGCAGACCCTGGTCGCCGCCTTCGGCGGCGGACTGGTCGCCCTGGCCGCGGTCGCCCTGCTCGGGTCGGCGTTCGATCTGTCGGTGCTGATCGGCGCGGACGTCCCGGTCGGCCTGCGGCTCACCGTGATGCCCGTTCTGGTGCAGACACTCGGGCTGGCCGCCCTGGTGTCCGTCGGCGTACTGGCCGAGGCGTTCGTCTCCGGCCGGCGCCAGATCACCACCGAACTGCGGGCGGGGGACCAGCGGTGACCACCACCCCGGAGACGCCATACCCGGACGGTACGGGAATCAGCTCGCGGCAACCGCGACCAGGAGCGCGCCCAGGCGCAGCGGTGACAGGAGACCAGTGGTGAACAGCGCCCCCCAGACCCGGCCGGACGGCCAGACCCCCACCTTTCAGGAGCTCCAGGACCAGGCACGCGCCGCCGCGGCACCGAAGGCGTACGGCGCGGGCGCGGCCATCGTCTGCGACCGTCTGGTCCGTATCTTCAGCGCCGAGGGAATCGAGGTGCAGGCGCTCCAGGGGCTGGAGCTGACCATCCGGCAGGGCGACCTGGTGGCTCTGGTCGGTGCCTCCGGCAGCGGCAAGTCGACCCTGCTCACCATTCTGGCCGGGCTCGACGTCCCGACCGCCGGCAGCGCGGCCGTGGCCGGCTGCGAGCTGCTGGACATGTCCCCCCGTGAACGCCTGCGCTACCGCCGTGAGGTGGTCGGCTTCATCTGGCAGCAGACCGCCCGCAACCTGATGCCCTTCCTCACCGCCGCCGAGAACGTCGCGCTGCCGATGCAGCTGCGCGGCCGCCGGGGCGGGCCGGGCGGGGCGAAGCAGCAGGCCGCCCGGGTGGCGGAGCTGCTGGAGGCGCTGGAGATCGGCCAGCTCGCCCACCGCCGCCCCGCCGAGCTCTCCGGCGGACAGCAGCAGCGGGTCGCCATCGCCGTGGCGATGGCCAACAACCCGCCCGTCCTGCTCGCCGACGAGCCGACCGGCGAGCTCGACTCGGAGACCGCGGCCACCATCTTCGAGGCGTTCCGCACCGTCAACCGTGAACTCGGCACCACCGTCGTCATCGTCACCCACGACCCGATGGTGGCGGGTGAGGTGCGTCGCACGGTCGCCATCCGGGACGGCCGGACCAGCAGCGAGGTGCTGCGCCGCACCATCACCGACGAACACGGCGAGGAGTCGATCAACGAGCGCGAGTACGTGATGCTGGACCGCACCGGCCGGGTGCAGCTGCCGGTCAAGTTCCTGGAGGCGCTCGGCATGGAGCACCGGGTCGCCGTCGATCTGGCCGCCGACCACATCGCCGTCAGCCCGGACGACCTGGCCGGCCACGGAGCGGACGGGCCCTGAGACGGGCAGCCGCCGGTACGGGCGTGCGGCACTGATGCGGCGGGCGGCTGGCGGACGGCCCTGGGCATCCTCGGGGCGGGTGGCGATGGGATGCTGAGGCCGACGTTCCGGGTGAGAGGTGCCGCATGAGCAGCCGAGTGAGGGTGCTGAGGAAGCAGAACCGGCTCAGCCTGGAGGCGCTGGCGGCGCGGGTCGGGGTGACCAAGAGCTACCTCTCCAAGGTGGAGCGCGGTCTCAGCGACCCGTCGATCTCGACCGCGCTGAAGCTCGCGCACGCGTTGAACGTCGATGTCAGCCGGCTGTTCTCGGACGAGGTGGAGCCCGAGCTGGTCACCGTGGTCCGGGCCGGCGAACGGACACCGATGGCGGACGGGGCCGGCCCCGGCGCCCCGCGCTACGAGGGCATCGCGACCGGCCTCAGCGGCAAGCGGATGGTGCCGTTCATGATGTACCCGCCGATCGAGCCGGCCGACTCGCCGTTCAAGTCCCATGCGGGTGAGGAGTTCTTCTTCGTCCATGCCGGGACGGCCGAGCTGGGGTTCCCCGAACGGACCGTCCGGCTCGGCCCGGGCGACAGCGTCTACTTCAACTCGGCGCTCCCGCACCGCTGCCGGAGCACCGGCGCCGAGCCGGCCGCGATCCTGGTGGTGATCCACGACGATCCGGCCGGCCCGGCGGACCGGGTGCCGACGCTGCCCTGACCACCCGTCAGCGTGCGGTCGTCGGCAGCAGGCCGGCCTTGATTGTGGCGGGGGTCCCGCCGCGAACCGGGCGCGTCGTGCGTAGTAGCCGAAGGAGGCCTGGCCGCGCTTGGGCGTGGAGATCCCTCCTTCGTGCGGGAACGCCGGGGAGCGGTGCGCCGCAGGGCGTGCGGCGTCGCCGGTGCCGCACGCCGAAGCACGTGAGGAGACGTTGTCTACTTCAGGACACCTTGTGTTCTTGCGTCGAGCCGTCAACTACCGTCGCCCGTACGCTGGATCAGTCCGCTGTGCTCGGCCTCCTCCCGGAAGTCGTCCCGGGGCGCGCCCCGGTCGCCGCGGTCACGGCGGTCGCCCCTCGCCGCGGCGGTGCAGAGGGCGAAGACGAGCAGGGCGCCGGCCGCCACGGCGAGGATGCCGAGCGCGGTCAGGACGCGAAGCCAGGTCACGGAGGGCGCCTCCTGGGGGCGGTGCAAGGGAGCGTCGCCGGGAATATCGGCAGACCGGCCCGCACGGTCGAGTGTCCACGGACGGCTCCGCGGAACGCCCGCCGCACGGGGGAGCGCGCACGCGGGCGGGCGAAGCGCCAGAGGCGCGCGAAGCCTCACCGCGCGCCCCTGAGGTGCCCGCCGGCGGCCGCCGGTTCTCTAGGGCTTGTCGCCCGCCGTCGCCGCGCCTCCGACCTGCGCCCGCAACGCCGCGAGGTCCGGCTTCCCGGTCTCGCTCAACGGAATGCCCGGCAGGACCAGGATCGTCGACGGATCACAGAGCGGCCCGCTGCGTTCGAGCACCCACCGGTGCAACTCGGCCGCCGTGACCGTCGCCCCGGGCTCCGTGGTCACGGCCGCGTGCACCCGCTCCAGCCGGTCCCGGCCGGTGGTGGAGAACATCACCGCCTGGCGCACCCGAGGGTGCGCCAGCAGCGGCTGCTCGACATCCCGGGGAAACACGTTGTGCGCGTCCACGACCGCCATCGCCTCCCGTCGACCGGTCACCGTCAGATACCCGGCCGCGTCCAGGAAGCCCAGGTCGCCGGTGTGCAGCCAGCCGTTTCGCAGCACCCGCGCCGTCAGCTCCGGATTGCGCCAGTACCCCGACATCGCCGTCGGAGTCCGTGCGCAGATCTCCCCGGTCCGGCCGGGCGGCAGCGGCCGGCCCTCCTCGTCCAGGATCCGTACCTCGGTGTCCGGGAAGGGGCGTCCGGCGGTGGTCAGCAGCCCCGGGGCGAGATGTTCGTCCGGCGTGAGCCGGGTGACCGGCCCGCACTCCGTCAGGCTGTACGTCTGGTGCAGCACCCGCCCGATCCGGCGGGTCGCCTCCGCCAGCCGTTCCGGCGACGGCAGGCAGCCGGTGTACGTGACCCGGCGCAGACTGCCGAGGTCGGTCCGGCCCAGCCCGGGGTGGTCCAGCACCTGGTAGAGCAGATGCGGCGGCAGGTACGCCCGCGACACCCGGTACCGCTCGACCGCCGCCAGTACCGCCCCCGCCGCGAACCCGTCCTGCAGCACCACCGAGCCGCCCGCCGCCAGCGCCAGATCCGCCGTGGTGCCGCCCCCGTGGCAGAGCGCCGTGCAGAGCAGGAAGGCGGACGCGGCCACCAGCGGCGGCCGGGGCGGACGGGCGAAGTGGCGCAGCACGCCCTTCGGCCGCCCGGTCGAACCGCCGGTGAACCGCACCGCCATGACGTCGCCCGGCCGGTATCCGGGCGCCAGCGGCGCCGGCGAGAGCGGCGCCGCCAGCCCCAGCAGATCCTCCCCGAGCGGGGTCGGGCCCAGCGCCAGCAGGACCGCCCCGGGCAGCGCCCCGGCGATCCGGCCCGCCGCCGCGCCGAACCGGTCCGGGTCGAAGACCAGCGCGGCCGTCTGCGCCTCCTCGGCCATCGCGACCTGGTCCGCCACCGGGCGGTCCGTGTACAGCATCGCCACCCGGCAGCCGATCTGGTTCGCCGCCAGCCGCACCAGCACCGCTTCCGGCCGGTTCCCGGACAGGACCGTCACCCCGTCACCGGGCCCGAGGCCGACGGCGAGCAGCGCCCGCGCCGTCCGGTACACGTCGTCCAGACACTCCTGCGCCGTCAGTGCCCGCTCCCCGTACCGGATCGCCACCCGCCCCGGATCCCGCGCCAGTCCCTCCAGCACCATTCCGGTGAGCGTCGCCGCCCCGGATCCCGCGCCCGCGTCCGGCCCGGCCGTTCCCAGCGTCCCCGTCACGTCACGCCCTCCACCGATCCCGATACGCCATGCCGACTCCGGCTCCCGCACCGATGCCGACGCCATTGCCCGAACGCCAAATTCTGACGGTCCATCACATCGGCGCCCACCCTAGGGCACTCGGTGGCGGGGTCCGGACCGGCTGCTCCCCGGTCCGGCGGCAGTTGTTATCGTTCCGGGTCGGGCACGGACGGGGATGAGTGAGCACAATGGACAGGCCGACCACGCGGGGCGGGCAGACCGCGGTACGCCAGGGCGCGCAGGCGCGGGGCGCGGAACAGGGGGCGCAGGCCGGGATGGAGCCGCGAGGCCTGGTCGACCTGCGGGGCGCTGCCGGGGCGCCGTTCACCGCCCACTACCCGGCGGACGCCGTCGTGGTCATCTCGGGCCTCCCCGGCAGCGGCAAGAGCACCCTGCTGCACCGTTGGTCCGCCCAGGCTCCCGGGGCGGCCACCGTCGACCCGCGCGCCGTCCACGAGGCCTGTGAGGCGGTGATGCCCGCCCGCCTGCCGTACGCGGTCTACCGGCCGTGGGCCCGCCTGGAGCACTTCCGCCTGCTGCGCGCCACCGTCCGGCGGGGCGGGCCGCTGCTGGTCCACGACTGCGGCAGCCGCGCGTGGATGCGCCGCTGGCTCTCCCGTACGGCCGCCCGGCAGGGGCGGACGCTGCACCTCGTCCTGCTCGACGTCGGCGCCGAGACCGCCCTCGCCGGCCAGCGGGAGCGCGGTCGCTGGGCCTCGCGCCGGGCCTTCGCCCGCCATCGCCGAGGGCTCGACCGCCTCCTGGCGGCGTTCACCCGGCACGCTCGCGGCGCCGCCCCCGCACCCGCGCCGGAGGCCGTCTCCGTCCTCCTGCTCGACCGCGTCTCCCGCGAACGTGCCGCCGCCATCCGGTTCGGCCCGGCCCCGCAGGACGGGTGAGGCGGCGTCGGCCCACCGGGTGGGCCCGGTCGACGCCCGTGACGGGCCGGGGTTCCGTACGGGGGAGACTGGGGCAGGAGTGACACGCGAAGCTGATCCGCACGCAGAGAGGTTGTCCCGCATGCCCGGCAGCATCACCACCGAGAGCCCCTGGTTCCGCCGCTTCCATCCTGTCGACACCGCGCCCGCCCGGCTCGTCTGCTTTCCGCACGCGGGCGGGTCGGCGAGCTACTTCCTCGACTACTCCGCCGCGCTCTCGCCGTACGCCGATGTGCTCGCCGTCCAGTACCCCGGCCGGCAGAACCGGTTCGGCGAGCCGGGGATCGACTCGGTGGACGTCCTGGCGGAGCGGGTGTACGAGGCACTGCTGCCCTGGGCGGACCGGCCGCTGACGTTCTTCGGGCACAGCATGGGCGCGGCCGTCGCCTTCGAGGTCGCCCGCTGCTTCGCCCGGGACGGTGCGCCGGGACCGGTGCGGCTCGTCGTCTCCGGCGGTCGTGCGCCCTCCCGGCCCCGGGACTCGGCCGTCCACCAACTGCCGGACGCCGAACTGCTCGCGGAGCTGGCCAGGCTGGGTGGCACCGACGAACGGGTGCTGGCCGACCCGGAGTTGCGTCTGATCATCCTGCCGTCGCTGCGCAGCGACTACACCGCCATCGAGACGTACCGGTGCGCGCCGGACGCCGTGGTGTCGCAGCCGATCACCGCCCTGGTCGGGGACGCGGATCCGCGGGCCACCCTCGACGAGGTCCGTGACTGGGCCCGGCACACCACCGCCGCCTTCGACCTGAAGGTCTTCCCCGGCGGTCACTTCTACCTGGCCGACCAGCGGCCCGCCGTGCTGGACGTGCTGGCCGCCCACCTCGGCGGCTGACCGGGTCTCGGGGAGGGCGGGGAGCCGGGGGCCGGCGCCGGGGCCGGCCGGGGTGGTCGGCCCCGGCCGACATCGAAAGTTGACACGTTTGTGACAAGCGGTCGCGCGTAAAGCCTTCCCCAAGTGTGCCGCTTTCTGGCATGTTGCGTTCAACTCCGTGCGTACCCCCTCGCGCACGGGTTGATCGGAGGACGCACATGTCACCCCTGATATCCCGGCGGCTCGGCCGACCGGTCGCCGCGCTCGCCTTCCTCACCGCCGTGGCGCTGGCCGCTCCCGGGTCGCTCGCCACCGCCGCCCCCACAACTCCCGGCGGTTCCAAGGGCGCTGTCGTCGCCTCCGCGGTCACCGCTCCGGGCGCCGCCGCCGGCTGGGTGGCGGGGACCCGGGCCTACCTGGTCATCGGCGCGCCGGGCGACACCACCGCCGCCAAGGCCGCGGTCACCGCCAACGGCGGCACGGTCTTCGCGAGTTACGACGCGATCGGCGTGGTCGTCGCCCACTCGGCGTCCGCCTCGTTCGCCGTCACCCTGCGCGGTGTCGCCGGCATCCAGCAGGTCGGAGCGACCCGGACCTCCGACGTTCCGGCGGACGCCTACAACCCGGCGCTGCCCGCCAACCCCGCGCAGGCGACGACCACGCTCACCGAGTCCAACCGCTGGGACATGACCCAGATCAAGGCCGACCGGGCGTGGGCCGTGACGACCGGTTCGCCCACCGTCAAGGTCGGGGTGCTGGACACCGGCGTGGACGACCAGCACCAGGACCTCGCGCCGAACTTCGACGCGGCCGACTCGGTGTCCTGCGCGTACGGGAAGCCGGACACCCGTACCGGGGCCTGGCGGGACGTCGACACCCACGGCACACACGTCGCGGGCACCATAGCGGCGGCGAAGAACGGCAAGGGCGTCGTCGGCGTCGCACCGGGCGTGAAGATCGCGTCGGTGCGGATAGCCGAACCGAGCAGCACCCTGTTCTTCGCCGAGAACACCGTCTGCGGCTTCGTCTGGGCCGGTGACCACGGCTTCAAGGTGACCAACAACAGCTACTACACCGACCCGTGGGCCTTCAACTGCCCGAACGACCCCGACCAGGCGGCCATCATCGAGGGCGTCAGGCGCGCCCAGGAGTACGCCGAGGGCAAGGGCTCGCTGCAGGTCGCGGCGGCCGGGAACTCCAACTACGACCTCGCCAACAAGACCACCGACACCACGAGCCCCAACGACTCGGCCCCGGTCACCCGGACCATCACCAACGCCTGCCTGGACATCCCGACCGAACTCCCGGGCGTGGTGACCGTCGCCGCGATGGGCAGCGGCAGCGTCAAGGCCTCCTACTCGAACTACGGCAAGGGCGTCATCGACATCGCGGCACCCGGCGGGGACGGTGCCAACGGCGTCTACTCCACGCTGCCCGGCGGCCGTTACGGGACCAAGAGCGGCACCTCGATGGCGTCACCGCACGTCACCGGCGTCGCCGCGCTGATCGCGAGCACCAACCCGGCCCTCACCCCGGCCGACATCCGGGCCCGCCTCGCCGCCCAGGCCGCCGATGTGGCCTGCCCGGTCTCCGACAGCCGTTGCACCGGCACCACCGCGAACAACGCGTTCTTCGGCGAGGGCCAGGTGGACGCGTTGAAGGCGGTCGGCGGCAGTACTCCGACGCCCGGCGCCTACTTCGAGAACCTGAACGACGTCGCGATCGGCGACAACACCACGGTGGAGAGCCCGATCACGGTGTCGGGCGTCAGCGGCAACGCCCCCGCGGCCCTCAAGGTCGGCGTGGACATCAAGCACACCTACCGCGGCGACCTGGTGATCTCCCTGGTCGCCCCCAACGGCACCGTCTACCTCCTGGAGGACTTCCCGAACGGCGACAGCGCCGCCAACGTCGCCAGGACGTACACCGTGAACGCCTCCGCGAGCATGGCGGCCGGCATCTGGAAGCTGCGGGTGCGCGACGGCGCCTCGGGTGACGCCGGCACGATCGACGCCTGGAACCTCACCTTCTGGTAGTGCTTTGTCAGGTGGTGTCGTAGGTCTGCCATGGGATGGGTTGTCGGCATGTGGGGCAGGTGCCGGTCCAGGTGGCGATGAGGTGTTGGAGGAGGTCCAGGGCCTGGTAGAAGGTCAGGCCCTGGCCAGGGCTTTGGGGAGGGCCCGCTGTTCGGTGAGGAACAGGTGGGCGGCGCTGACGAGGGTGACGTGGCGGTGCCGGCCGATGCAGGAGCGGCCTTTGAAGTGGTCCAGGCCCAGGCGGGTCTTCAGCTCGCGGTAGTCGTGTTCGGTCCGCCAGCGTGACTTCGCCAGCCGGACCAGGTCCTTGGCGGGGATGTCGGCGGGCAGGTTCGAGATCCAGTACCTGACCGGCTCCGCCTCGTTCTCCGGCCACTGCGCGATCAGCCAGGTGAGGGGGATCGTGCCGTCGTGGGCCGGCCTGGGGCGCCGCCCGGCGAGCCGGATGCGCAGGAGGACGAAGTGCGAGCTCATCGCGGCTTTGGAGCCCTTGCGCCAGGTCACGCTCCGCCCGGCCCGGCGTCCGGCGGCCGGAACGTGCTCGCGCGGGGAGACCGGGCGGGAGCGGTGGCGTGGCAGTGGCCGCGGACCGAGGCCTCCGTAGGGCGGCCGGTACGGTTCGGCGTCCTCGCTGTGGGCGGTCATCTCGCCCTTGGCCTGCAGCACGTAGGCCAGGAAGCGGTCCTCCGGGCCGTGACGGAAGTCGGCGTTGGCGCCGTAGGCGGTGTCCGCGACCAGCACGGCGGGCCGCAGCCCCGTGCCCGCGAGCTCGTCGAGCATGTCCAGCGCCAGACGCCATTGGGAGCCGCTGATCGGGTGGCCTGGTGGGCGTGGGCGGAGTGTCCGTAGGGACTGGGGTGGGGGCGTCGGTAGCTTGTGATCGCAGGCTCGGGTCGCCTCCCTGACAAGTCGCGGCCAGGGCCTCGCTCCTGGACGCGCCGGAGGGCTGGTGTCCGCGTACTCGTTGAAGTGCTCAGCCGGGTACGGATAAACGTGCACAGCGTCGTGCGGATCGGCGATGAGGCGAGCGGATGCAGAACCGACGCTTCAACCGACCGCGATCCGACCACCGGACTCAGCGAGACCCATAAGAACAGTCCGGCGGCCGCCGTGATGTTCCGTTCCCGGCGCCCCGGCATCGAGCGTGTGCCGCATCCGCTTCTGCCGACTGTATGGGGACACTGCCGCCTGCCAGCACTGCACTGAGCCGTCCGCAAGGCCAAACATCGGGTGTGTCAGAGCCGTCTCGTGGTGAACAGGGTGGTTCCGTGCGCCGCGTCCACTTCCTTCCGCTCGGTCTCGGTGAACCCGACCTTGGCCAGAACACGGCGAGAAGCGGTGTTCCAGTCCCAGACCGTGGCCCACAGACGTTCGTATCCAGACGATCTCGCCCATTCCAGAACCGCCAACGAGGCCTCGGTCGCGTATCCCTGACACCAAACTCGGCGTAGCAGCTCGAATGCCAGTTCCGGTTCCCCTGTCGATCCTCGCCCGCTGTCTACCAGCCCGCAGTAGCCGATGACGTCATGAGAGGCCTTCCGCTCGACCGCCAGCAACCCGATCGACCACAGCTGGTTGGTGCGGATCGAATCCTCGAGCTCCGCGACCGTGGGATGTCCGTCTGCGTCGATTCGGCGGTGCGGCGGCACTCGTGGATCACGTTCGGTCCACAGCTCACGCTGGACAACAGCCTCGGCTACCCGCCAGGGCCTGAGCAGCAGGCGACTCGTCTCAAGTACAACCTCGCTGTCCGGAGTCGCGCCATCTGTCATGACAGTAACCATCTCACGGGCGAACGCGCTGTCGTGCCACGGGGTGCGGGGTCGGTCCTGCCGATCGTGGACGCTCGATATGCGGGACAACCGAGATCAATCCCTGAGCGTCGTCTTGGACTTGTGCACGTTCACCAGCACGTGGCTGAGCACTCTCACATGTACGCCGCCAGCTGGACCCGCGGGGTCCAGCCCTCCGTGCTGCTGGTGGCGTGTCAGTTCGGGGTGGGGAAGAGAGATTCTTGGGTGGCCTGATAGCGGTAGGACTCGGTGCCGGTCTGGATCAGGATGCAGCGGAAGGTGATCCGGTCGGCGATGGCCGCGCAGAGGCGGGCGTCGCCGAAGGTCCTGTCCCACTCGGTGAAGGGTGAGTTCGTGGCGACGGCAGTGGCCTTGCGCTCCTCGCGCTCGGTGAAGATCTGGAACAGCAGCTTCGCGCCCTTGCGGTCCAGGTTCAGGTAGCCGAACTCGTCCAGACACAAAAGATCGATCTTGCCGTAGCGGGCGATCACCGAGGACAGCCGACGGCTCGCGTCGGCCTCGGCGAGCTCGTTCACCAGCGCGCTGGTGGTGGTGTAGCGCACCGACAGGCCGGTCTCGGCGATCGCGGTGCCGATGCCGATCAGCAGGTGGGACTTGCCGGTGCCGGAGTCGCCGATCAGCACCAGCGGCCGTCCCTCACGGACCCAGGTCGGGGACTTCAGGTCCGCCACGAACTCCGGGGTGACGTTCGGGTTCTTCTCGAAGTCGAAGTCCTCCCACCGCTTGGGCCGCGGAAATCGGGCCAGCCGCTGCTGGCGGCGAAGGTCCCGCTCGGCCTCGAAGTCGAACCCGATCGAGGTCGGCCGGCCGTGGATGTGCCGGGCGTCCTCCGCGATGTCGATCGCGACCAGCCGCTCGTTCAGCTCCGCCAACGAGTCGACCGCGGGAGGCGGGACCAGGTGCTTGCGGCGGAACCGGCCGCCCTCGTGCTCCACCCCGCCCTTCTCGTGGGCGCCGTCCTCGCCGGGCGCGCAGTAGAACGCCGAGAACTCATACCAGGACTTGAACGACGCCCACCGCGCCGACTCCAGCCGCGAGCGCCCGAACAGCACCTGCTTGACCGCCGGCTTCAAGTTGTCGTACCGGATGTGCACCGACAGCACCCCGCCCAGCACCGTGAACGCCTCCACGTGCCCTTCCAGGAACGCCTCCTGGGACGCGGTCGCATAGACCCTTCTCTGTACTTCGCACCCCAATGCCCGAGTGGATCTTGGGCTTCAGTTGGCGGGACTGACCGGTTGAGTCGGCGAGGGCCAGGGGTACGTAGGATCCTCAGTGATCTTCACCTGTTGCGGGGCGTTTCGGGGGAAGGTCCAGATGCGGCCCAGGGTGCTGGTGGCGGTCACCGTGGTTCCATCCAAGGTGACTTCGGTGAACGGATTGGACGAGCAGGAGACCGCGAGCCATTCCAAGGTGTGGTGGTCATCGTCCCGCGTCAGGGCGACCCAGCCGATACTGCCGTGGTCCGATGATTCACCTGCGAGGGCACGGCTTCCGGCGTAGGTGCATGAGGCAAACGTCGTATCGACGTCCATCCAGTCACTGGGGGTCCACGCGGTGGCCCGGAGGACCTCCCACCACTGCCAGTTCTCGGCCCGCATGTCATGGCGCTGATCTGCGGGGGAGAAGCGCATGAGCCTCATCACCGACAGAGATCCGTCGGAGAACATGATGAAGTCTCCGTGGGGTGCCTCCCGGGCACGCCAACGTGCATGGACCAGGTCGGCATTGGGTGTTGCGACGGAGGAATTCACACCCGCCATGATGACATCGAGGAACGGCGCATGCTGAAGGCCTAGATCATCACCGATGAGTGATCGCCTATCCGAGCGATGCGACCCCGGCTTCACCGTGCCCGGCTTGGGCACGTAGGCGTTCGGCCTGCTGTTTCTTGTCGGCGATGTGCCGCAGGCTTTCCTGCAGGCCGGCGACCTCACCGAGCCACTGCATCCGCTGGGCCTCTCCGATGCGCTGGCGGGTGTTGGTCTCGATCTCCAGCAGCCGCGGTTCCTGGGCCGGGTCCAGGCGGAGCATGGGGCACCTGACACAGGCTTCTCTGAACTCGTCGGTTGGGCCCCTGGACCACCTCCGGAACCTCGATGGAGTCGGGGTGATGACTGGGAACCGAGGCCGTTGGCCGAAGATCGATGAGGAACGCGGCGTCGAAGACGTGACGCTTCTGATCTTGGAGTGGCTGGGCGAGCAGGGTGTGAACGCCATGATCAGGATGGACGCCGAGAGACTGGCCGACAACGCGCCAGCGTGGACGTTCGCCGCCAGCGGCGGCCCGTTGGCGCATGGGATGCGAGCCGACGGGAGGACTGTTCAGCAGTGCATGTCCGTTGCTCTGGCCCGCCTGCGCGACTCCGGTCTGTCGGTTCCGTTCTGATCTTCGACCGCCTTTGCTGAACCTCGCCTTGGGAACTCGGTTGGGGCGATCTGATTGCTGGAGGGCTGGTCAAGGCAGGAGCGGTCGGGTTGCGGTCCAGGCCACGAGTCGTTCCCGCACCGGGCCTGGTGCCAGGTAGCCGACCAGGCTTTCGAGATGTGCCGTCAGGTTCTTGTGTCGCCGCAGCTCGCGGATCTGCCCGGTGGGAAGGTCGCGCCAGTCCTCGGCGAGAGCGGCGGCCTGCGGGGGCGTGAAGGACAGTGCGTCGAGCGTGTCGGACGCCAGCGCCGCAGGACTCCAGTCGGGGTCCGTGTCGTCGGGGCCCAGCCGGTCGATTACCCAAATCCGGAGCATGAAGTCCTGCTGAGCCACGCGCGCTGGGTGTCCCTCGGCGTGGTCGAGCATGCGTCGGTTCGCGAGCAGCGACAACTTCGCCCACTGGCGACGGGCTTCCTGGGGATGGCTGGAGTTGTAGGCCTGTCCCTGCGCGGCGACGCGTGCTGTCTCAAGTTGCTGGCCGCGGGCGTCATGGATAAACGTCTGGAGCTGGTCGAGCGTCCACGTGCTCAGATCGTGGCCTGGTTCTTCTCGATGTGCGTCGCTACTCAAGGTCCCCGCTCCTCGTCGTAGGCATGCCGAGGCTGATGGTGGTCTTCTGGAACTGCCTGTCGATCTGGGCGAGCTTATCCTCGGCGCCGGCGAGGCTGACTTTGAGTCCTTCGACCTCTCCGAGCCAGCCCTCGCGCTCGGCCTCGGCAATGCGGGCGAGGAGGTTGTCGCGGATCTCCTCCAACCGGTCGCGCTGGGCCGGGTCCGGCCGGAGGAGCGAGCAACGAACGCAAGCGTGTTCATGAATACAAGGGCTTGAAAAGGCGCGACCGCAGGTGCCGATGGAGACCTTGCGTTTCTCGAAGTGCGCAAGGAATGCGTCCCATTCCTCTTCGGTGGGGGTTCGATACTCTTCGCTGGGTCGGGTTGCCCTGCGGCGGGCGATGAAGGCGCGATGGGCCTCGATGGTCTCGGCGGGGTTGATCGCCTTGTAGCCCATCGTCGTATCAAGACTCTTATGTCCGCAGAGCACTTGGGCGATGTGCGGTGGCAGGCCGTTCATGATGGCGTCGGTCACGAAGATCCTGCGGAAGTCGTGCGGGGAGAAGACGAGGGGTTCGCCGCCGGCATCGGTCAGGCCCGTGGCGGCCAGCGCGTTGATCAGCAGCTTGCGTAGCGCAGTCGGGGTGAAAGCGCGGTGTTCGGTGCCGATAGCGCGTTGGAACAGCAGCGGCATGGGCGGGTTCCAGACCCGCTCGTGGACGTAGTAGGAGGCTACCAGCGGGATCGCGCGGCTTCTTCCTCGCAGGCGGCAGACGATGGTGGAAAGGACGTCCGCCAGTTCCGGGCTGACCAGCAGGAGCCGTTCGCTGTCGGTCTTGGACGGGGCGACCTGCAGCAGGGGCACGACTTCGCCGGTGCTGGGGAGCCGGTATTCGGTGATGCTGTGGTGGGTCAGCTCCAGGAGCTCCTCGTTGCGGATGCCGGTCAAGCGTAGGACCGAATCCCGCAGAGGAGGGTGTCCCTGCCGGGCGGCCCGGAGGACATGCTCATCGACGAGGCATGCCGGGACCTGAAGCTGCCCGCGTTCCGTGAGCGGTTCATCGAACTCGCCGGCACGGCCCGCCGCGAGCAGGCCACCTACAAGCAGTTCCTCCTCGACCTTCTGCAGGTTGAGCTCGCCGACCGCGACGTACGCCGTCAGCAGCGGCTCCTGCGGCTGGCCCGCTTCCCGCGGCCCAAGCGGCTGGAGGACTTCGACTTCACCAAGCGGACAGCACGGCGTCGCCGGCCTCCTGGTGGGCGTCGGCGAGGCGCTCGGCGACCAGGGCGGTGAGCTCGGCAACGCGGCCCTTCAGGTCGACGACCGCGCGCACCGGCAGGACCAGGTCAGCGGTGTCCCACGCGTTTTTCCAGCCAGGGGCGTCCCTGGAGGGGCTGTGACCTGGGCAAGAACATAGCGAACATGTCCGGGACGTGGTTACGGACTCGCTGTGACTCACTCGATCAGGTCTCCCTGGGCGACGGTTGTCCGTCTTCGAGCAGTTGGGCTTCGAGGTCGGCGATGCGTTTGTCGGCGAAGCGGATGTTGTCTCGGGCAGCAGCCAGCCGGTCAGTCGCTCGCCGGTTCTCCTGCTCCAGTTCGCGGACACGCTTTTTGAGAATGGAGTTCTCCGTGGTGATCCGCACGATGTCGTCTTCGGTCCATTCCGTCTGCAAGTCACGGACTTGACCGAGGAGTTCGGCGATCTGTGCACGCTGGTTCAGGACTTCGTCCTGGGTCACCTTGAGTGCGTCCTCGGTGTTCAGGGCCCGTTCCCGCCAGGAGGCCTCGCGTTCTGCGAGTTCGTCGTGGCGCTCCTGGATCCGGCGGCCGGCTGCCCGGCGGGTTCCTTCCTCCACCAGCGTCCGGGCCTGTGGGTGTTCGTAGAGGAAGGTGCGGGAGACGTCCGCGTGCCGGGCAACGGCCGAGACCGTGATGGGGATCTTGGTGTTCTCCATGCGAACGACCGCGTCCTTGATCCGGCGGAGGCTGTCCTCGGTCCGCTGCCGGCGGGCCTTGAGTGCCTGTGCAGTGCGCGGGGCAGGTAGCGCCTGGGTCATTCGGAGCCCTCCGGTGGCTGGTCTGGGTCGTCGTCTTGTTCTTCTGCGGCGAGGTCGGAAGCGCGAAACACGATGCTCCACAGCCGTTGGAAGTAGTCCTGTGGGCGCCGCAGGTCCATGGCGAGCGCTTGGTCGAGCAGGCCGATTGCTGCAAGCGCCCTCTCCAGACCGTCGATGGCTTGGGACGTCGGCTCGAAGACTTGGTGCAGGTAGTCGGCGGTGGCGTCGTCCGGGGCCCGCTCCGCGAGCGATCTCCATTGCTCGCGTTTCCGGCGCCAGTAGAGAAGGTCGGCGCCGGACATGACAAACTTGTCGCACCCTTCGCAGTTCAGCTCCCAAGGGCAGGCGTCGCCGCGAACGACCGGCTGGAAAGTGCAGAGCCCGCCCTCGGCGGGGGTGCTGCGACGGGATAGATCAATCGCCATCGCGCGGGCGGCCTCGCGGCTCATGCCCTGGCTGGGCGAGGAGAGGAGCTTGCCCGGGTGTGCGGAGCCCGGGCCGGCGACCCAGACGTGATGCAGTACGTCCTCGATCTCGGAGGAGGCGACTCGCGCGTAGTGCTCGGCCATACGGCTGGAGACATGGCCAAGGTACTGCTTGATGTGGTGTAGGCCCGCGCCGTGCCGGAGCAGATTGGTGGCCAGCGTGTGTCGGGCCTGGTGGGGAACACACGTCCCGAGATCGAGTTCGCCGATCCACTGCCGGAACCGGTCACGGAATGTGGTGTAGGCGATCGAGTCCCGGCCGTGCGGGTTGCGATCGCGCGTGGGGAACAACGCCATCAGCTTCTTCTCGGCCGGTGTGGGCGGGCGGCCGTGGCGGTCCTCAAAGCGTGCGATGGTCGTCAACTGCCGCTCCGTGATGCGCAGGTAGAGCCGTTCGGGGATCCGGATCGCCTCCCCGTAGTTGCCGACTTTCGTCTGGTCATGCCAAAGGAGGGGCAGCCCACCGTGACGGCTGACGCATTCGAGCCGCAGGTCCAGTACCTCCGTGCAGCGTCGGCCGGTGAACACCAGGGCTTCCCAGGCATCCCGGATGCCGAGGTCGCCGGGATCGTATCGGTCCGCCAACTGCTGCAGGTTCTCCTCGTCGGACAGGGCTTGGGCGACATCGTCGGGAAACGGGTTGCGTCTGCCTCCAACCGGGTTCTTCGCGTAGGGCAGCGCGGTGATGAACGCCCGCGGCAGGCCGATCCGCTCGGCCTCGCCGCTGTCCAGTGCGTTCCTCAAGATCGCGCGAGCGTGGCTGAAGGTGAACCGGCGGGTGTGACCCGTGACGACGGACGGCTCCCCGTTCGCCAGCTGGATGGCCAGGGACGGCAGGCCCTCCCGAACGCGCTTGTTGTGGTCGGCGACGAATCGACGCATGTGCTCCTCGGTGAGGAGCGCCGGTGCGTGTCCACCATCCGGCGCCACTGCTTCGAGGAAAGCGCTCAGTTCGGTGCAGGCGCGGCGGTCGTGGCGGAGCAGGCCCCCTCTGCGCGCTGGCCCCTGGGGCGATCGGAGCCGGTCGGCGAGGTGCTCCCAGAGAAGGTCACGCAGCCATCGCTGGGAGACCTGCGTGAGATCGAAGTCGCTGCGGGAGCGGTGGAAGCGAACCCCAAAGTGCTCGGTCTCGATGTATCCGGCCTCCTTGGTCTCCTCCGGGGTGAAGTAAACGATCCGCAATTCGGCGGAAATCTCGCGCAGGACGCTGGCGAAACGGGTGGGCACGTGCTCGTCGGCCGCCGAGAGATCGACCAGCGACGCGACACGGTGGTCCTGGATGAGACGAACGAAGGCGCGGAGTTCGCTCGCGTGCCAGTCGTAGCGGGATGCCTGCTGTGTATGGGTGAACAATCCCCACTGAAACTCGGCCCTGGTCAGAGGCGGCAGGCTCCGGAGGTCTAGTGTGCCCGCCGCAGGGTCGGGCCGCCGGACCTCGGCCGGCCCAGCCTCGTTGAGGAAGACCCGACGCGTGACACCTTCACGCTGCGCGCGCAGCCATTCCCTCTCGTGGGGACTGCAAATGTCTCTGTGTGACTTTTGGACGTTTCCGCAGCTGGCGACCTTGCAGGCCCAGCCATAGACGGAGTGGTCCGGGGGAATTTTGATCACGGAGTGGCGGTAGAGCGAATCGACCGACGGGCCGCCGAGCAGAGCGGTCAGCACTTCAAGCCTGTCGCGAGTGCGACGGGCACGGACCGGGTCGGCCAGCACGCGGAGCGGTGACGTCGATTCCATCCTCACTCACCCCACGCCATCAGCAGCGCGGCATTGAAGACGGGATCGTTGACGTCCAGGTGGGCGTAGATCTCGTCGACCACCTGCGTGGAAGCCCAGCCGCCGGCATCCCGGGCCACCACCAGGTTGCCGTCCGAGGCGTCGAGAACCGCATTCGCGAAGGAATGACGAAACGCGTGGGGGCGGACCTTGCCCAGGCCCGCTCGGGCCGCAGCCCTGCCGATCATCTTGCGGGCGCCTTCCGGAGCCCAGGGCAGCCCCCGGTCTGGTCCCTGCTGCTGGACCAGCAGCATCCCGTGGGACGCGCCGCGGGGGTACTCACCCGTGAGGTAGTCGAAGTAGGCGTGGATCATTGCCGGGCTGACCCGCTTGATGAGCCCGCCCCGGATCGTGCCGTCCTCCAGCTCCCAGGGCCGCTTCGTCTTCGCCCGGGCGCCGTTGAACAGGCCTTCGCGGTGACAGACGTGGACGTGCGGACCGCTGCACTCGCCGCAGCTGGCGCCTTCACGCAGGTGGAGATCGCACAAATGCAGACCGCACAGCTCTCCGATGCGGAAACCGCCGTCGCTCAGCCAGTCGACAACCAGCCGGTCGCGGGCCGAGTTCACCGCCGACAGCAGCAAGCCGCGGGCGCCGTCAGGCAGCATCTTCGGGTGCCGACGGCGGATTCTCCGCGGAGCCAGCGGGTTCGCCGCCATGTCTTTCGTGATGTGCCCCAACAGAGCGCGGTCCCGATCCTGCTTGGTCGGCATCCGCCGTTTGTCGAGTACCTCGGCCAGCGCAGTGTTGATACCCAGCTCGGCCTGGCGCAGGTAGAAGCCCTTCAGGCACGACGCCGCCGAGGACAGCGCGCTGTTGCTATAGGGGCGCTTGCCAACCCGCCACGGCGACCTCAGCGGAGCGGCGACCTTCGCCCCGACCGCACCCATATACCGCTCCAGATCCCGGAAACCGACGCTCTCCGGGACCAAGCCCTCGTGCTCCAACCACCGCAGATGGTCAACGAGCAGGTACGCGTACGGCCGGTCCGACCCGGTGCCCGCGTACTGGGACAGGAACCGCTCGGCCCCCGCATGTACGCCACCGGCCGGCTGGACGATCGTGTACGACCGCCGTCCGTCCCGATGGATGATCTCCTGCACCCTGAGCTGACCGAGCGACAGCCTGCGTGCCATGTTGCCTCCGTGCCGACCTACCTGGACATGGCGAACACCACGACGCCGGTCGGCAAACGAGCACGGGATGTCCGTGGTCACAGGCACCACGGACATCCCGAACAGCTACAGCACAGGCTGGAAAAACGCGTGGGACACCCCGAGCCCACGCTGGACGGTGTCCTCGATCGCCTCGGCGACGGCCGCCAGGCTGAGGGTCTCCACCAGGGCGTCGGCCGGCGCCCCCAAAACGGCGGCGCCGCCCGGCTCGCCCGCGGTCGTCTGCCCGGCCACGGCGACGGGTGCCAGCGGGGCGAGGGGCTCCCAGACCGAATCGGCGGCGGCCAGATCGGGGACGTCGATGCCGAGGTGGGGCTGCCGGGGGTGCGCCGGGTTCGGGGATCACCCGCAACGGGCATCAAGCCCCGCATGACGATCCCCCACCGTTTGGTCGGCACCGGCGCCCACAAGGTGCTGGTCCTGCACGACTGGTTCGGCACCAGCGCCGGCTGGGGCCCGTTCCCGGACTACCTGGACGGCTCCGCCTTCTGTTACGCGTTCCTCGACTACCGGGGCTACGGCGAGCGCAAGGACGTGCCCGGCGCCTACACGCTGGCCGAGATCGCGGACGACGCGCTCGCGCTGGCCGACCAGCTCGGCTGGCCGGAGTTCTCGCTGGTCGGGCACTCGATGGGCGGCAAGGCCGTCCAGCAGGTGCTCGCCCGGGCGCCGCACCGGGTGCGGAAGCTGGCCGGGCTGGCGCCCGTCCCGGCCGGCCCGTACCCGATGGACGCGGAGGGCGAGGCGCTGTTCTACGGCGCGGCCGAGGACCGGGCGAAGCGGTACGAGATCCTGGACCGGGTGACCGGGCGGCGGGCCGGCCGGGTCTGGCTGGACCGGATGGTGGACAGCTCGCTGGAGCTGTCCACCCGGGAGGCCTTCGGCGGCTACGTGCGGGACTGGACCACCGCCGACCTGGTGGACCGGATCGCCGGCAACCCCGTGCCGGTGCGGGTGTTCGTGGGCGAGCACGACCTCCTGCTGACCGCCGACGCGATGCGCGGCACCTTCCTCGTCCACTACCCCAACGCCGAGGTGGAACAGCTGCCCGCCTCCGGCCACTACCCGATGCACGAGACGCCGGTCGCCCTGGCCGCCGCCCTGGAGTCCTTCCTGCACCCGGGGCCGCCGGCGGTTACCCGAGCTCCTTGATCCGCTCCCGCACGGCGGGCGAGGCCTTCGCCCAGGAGCCGCTGTCGAAGGGCGGCCGGGGGTCGTACTCGGCGTGCAGCTGGATCGCCCGGGCGGTGGTCTCGTCGGTGAGGAGGGCGGCGAGGTGGAGCGCCATGTCGATCCCGGCGGAGATGCCAGCCGCGGTGACGATCCGGTCCCGGCGCACCACCCGTTCGGGGGTGTAGGCGGCACCGAACCCGGCCAGCTCGCCGGCGGCCGCCCAGTGCGTGGTGGCGGCGAGGCCGTCGAGCAGGCCGGCGGCCCCGAGCAGCAGCGCGCCGGTGCACACGGAGGCGGTGAACCGGGTGGTCGCGTGCGTCCGGCGCAGCCAGTCGAGGAACGCCTGGTCGTCCATCAGCGGCCGGGTGCCGTGCCCGCCCGGGACGAGCAGCACGTCGCACGCCTCGACGTCCGTGTACCGGGCGGGCACGTCCAGCCGCATCCCCCCGATGCTGTCGGCCACCGGCCCCGTCTTCCCCGCCGCCACGAACCGCACGGCGGCCCCCGGCAGGTAGCCGAGCACCTGGTAGGGGCCGATCGCGTCGAGCGGCTCGAAGTCGTCGAAGAGCACGATGGCGATGTCCATGTCCCGCAGCGTAGGCTCGAGTTGGCCTCCCGTCCCAGCCCCGGTCAGCGGATTCACGAGAACGAGTGGTCTGCACCACCGGCCTTTACCTCAGCGCATCCAGCTCCGCGCCGATGGCGGTCCGGATCGGGTCGTGGGCGGCGGTGAGGGCGTGGGCCGGGTCGGCCGCCCGGCAGGCCCGCTCGACGGCCTCGCCGAGGCGGTCGAGGTCCTCCAGGTAGGCGATCCGGCGGGGCCGGGGCAGGTCGGAGAGCCCTTGCACCCCCGGCCGGTCGGTGAGCAGGATCGTGTACCCGGGCAGGAACTGCCCGTCCCCGGCCACCGCGAACCCGGCGTCCAGGCGCCGGATGCCGGTGGGGTTCCGGCCCCGCAGTGCGCTGCCGATGCGGTCGGACTTCCAGTCGCGGTTCTCGTCGGTCATCCGCCGATGCTAGGGCGTGACCGGCGGTTCCGGGCGTGCGGAGCGCCCGGCCGGGGAGTCCCGGCCGGGCGCCAGTAGTGCTGGTCGGGCGGTCAGTACTGGGTGCTGACCGTGACGCCGCTGAAGTCGGTGACGGCGTACAGGCTGAGGTAGCGGTAGCCGGCCGTCGGGTTGGTGACGGTGAGGGACTGGGTGGTGCCGCTGCCGGTGGAGGAGGCGGTGAAGGCCTTCGGCGAGGCCCAGGTGTCGGCGTTGTAGTAGAGGTGCGCGGTACCGGTGCCGCCGGAGGTGGTGACCTTCAGCGTGGTGGTGCCGGCCGGCAGGTAGACGTACAGGTAGTCGGAGTTGCCGGCGGTCGCGGCGCGGCCGCTGCGCGAGCAGTTCTTGCCCATCGCGTCGTTGCGCGGCTCGGTGCAGTTCGGCAGGGTGACCGGGCCGCCGGAGGTCACGGTGACCGTGGCCGCGGTGGTGCCGGCCCGGCCGGTGTCGTCGGTGGCGGTCAGGGTGACGGTGTAGCTGCCGGCCTGCGCGTAGGTGTGGCTCGGGTTGCGCTCGTCCGAGTAGGTGCCGTCGCCGAAGTTCCAGCGCCAGGAGGTGATCCGGCCCGGGCCGGTCTGCACGGACCGCTCGCTGACGCTGACGGTCGCGCCGTTCACCGTGGTGTCGAACAGGGCGTTCGGGCCGGCGGCGTAGCAGGCGCCGGCGGCGCAGGCGTCGAGCCAGGCGTCGAAGTCGGCGTCGTACGAGGTGCCGACGTTGTTGTAGACCGCGTAGCCGCCGGGGTAGTCACCGGCGCGGAACCGCGCCAGCATGGCCTGGACGTCGGCCGGGTGCTTCTCCAGCATGTACCGGACGGCCAGGTAGCCCCACGGGTAGGTGCGGGTCGAGTCCGAGTTGCCGTAGGTGCTCTGGAAGAGGGTGCTGAGCTTGTAGGTGTGCTTGGCCGCCTGGGCCATGGCGTCGGTGTCGGTGGCGCCGCGGTAGGTGTGCGAGACGTACTCGGCGATGCCCTCGACCCACCAGAGGTCCGGGACGGACATCTGGAGGTCGTAGTTGCCCTTCATGTCGTAGATGCTGTCGAGGTAGTGGGTGTACTCGTGGTTGAGGTTCCACACCCGCGCGGGGTCGTTGACGTTCCAGGCCTTCTGGTACATCACGGTCACGGCCTGCTTTTTCGGGTCGGTCGCGTCCATGACGGTCTGGCCGCCGTTGTCGGTGCCGTTGCCGAAGATCGCCCACGAGTAGGTGGTGTAGTCGGTCTTGTTGGCGAAGATCCCGAAGGTGACGGTCTTGGCGTACTGGTTCGGGATGGGCCCGTTGTGCTTGACCACGCTCTGGAAGTACCCGTCCTGCTTGCGCAGGCTCTCGCACACGGTGGCCAGTTCGGCGGCCGACAGGGCCTGGGCCTGGAGGGTGCGGTTGTCGCAGACCAGCTGGTTCGGCAGCACCACGGAGGTGAGCTTGGCGCGCAGGTCGCAGATGCCGTAGTAGGAGCACTGGCCGTTGTTGTAGTAGGCCGCCTGGACGGCCGTGTACACGTACAGCGGCGCGTAGGGCGTGAGGAGCGGCGCGGAGTCCAGCACCTTCTTCACCAGCGGCTTGGCCACGGCCTCGGCGGTGGGGCTCGCACCGGCGAACCGGGCCAGGTCGTTGCCCGCGTTGGTGTCGAGGACGGCGTTGGGACCGTTGAGCAGGTCCCGGTGGTTGACCGCGAAGTCGGCGAGCGAGGTGATCAGGGCCGGATCGGCCGCCAGCGACCGGACGAAGTCCGCGTTCCGGTAGCCGCCCCAGAGCGGGTAGAACAGCACGGAGTTGACCGCGCTGATCATCTGCGGGAACGCGTTGTACGAGTTGTCGTACCCGTCCAGTATCCGCTTGTAGACGCCCGCGTAACGGGCCTGGAGGTTGGCGCTGTCGGTGAGCCACACCACCTCCTTGAGGATGCGGCCGTTGTCCTCGGTGACGTCGCGCCAGCGGGTGCCGGCGAAGAGCGTGTCCAGGGCGGAGCTGACGGCGGTGGCGAGCTCGCCGGTGTACGGGCCGGCCGCATCCGGGTAGTAGAACTGGATGTAGTAGCCCACCTGCAGGTACTTCACCAGCTGCGCGATACCGGTCGAGTTGTCGCCGGTGTAGCCGGCCGCCAGGCTCTTGAGGGCGTCCGCGACGGACAGCATCCGGGCCTGCCGGAAGATGCCCGGGTCGGCGCTGCCGCTGGTGTACAGCGACTTGATGCAGTCCGTGGTCGAGTTCTTGACGAACGTGACCAGCTCGGCACCGGTGCGGGCCGCGAAGTCGGCCGGGGTGCAGCTCTGTGCGGCGAGGGACTTGGACAGGGCGGGGGCGCCCGCCCCGGCCGCGGCGGCCGGTTCGTCCAGGCGCGTCGCGCCGATCAGCGCCGGGGGCAGCGGGGCGGTGGGCGCGGCGGGGGCCTCGGACCCCGTCGTGGCGGCCGGGGCCGTCAGGCCGGCCGGGCCTGCGGAGGCGGCGGGGGCCGGCCCGGCGACGGCGGCAGGGGGTGCCGCGAAGGCCTGGGCCGGCAGCACGGCGGTGGCCGTGGCGCAACAGGCGACGACGCCTGCCGCGAGCATGGAGAGTCTGGTGCGCAGGAGCACGCCGAATCCTTCGTCGAGTGGGGGCAGCCCGACGCGGGATCGGGCTGAAGGAAGGAGATTGGCGTGGATCCTGTCACCGACCGCGCGTCAGAACAATGTCACAGTTCATATGACACACGATTTCCAGCCACTCCGCCGCACCACGGGCCGGGAGGTCCGCCCGCTGCCGCGCAGGCCGGCGAACCGGACGGACTGGCCGATTCGCACCCCCGTCCGGGCCGACCCCCGGGGCTCTGAATTGTGACCGGGATCACATTCGGCGGCCGATGAGTTTCCGCGCCGCGTCCGGTCCTGTGAACAACGAACGAAGGAGAGCCCCACCATGACCGCCACCCCCGCCGCCAAGGGTCCCGCCAGCTACTTCCCGTCCATCGAGCAGAAGTACGGGCAGCCGGTCGCGCACTGGAAGGAGCTGATCCGCTCCTCCCCGCTGACCCGGCACATGGAGCTGGTCGCCTGGCTGAAGGCGGAGCACGGGATCGGCCACGGGCACGCGAACGCCCTCGTCAAGCACACGCTCGACGAGGGCGGGAAGCAGGGGCCCGGGAGGGGCGCGGCCTCGGCTTGGAATTCATCCTCGTCGGGCTTGGTGTTCCTTGATCGACTCGGCGCGTTTGACCGTCTTTTCGACGTCGTGACGTGCGGCCCGTTGCTTGTTCTTCGAGCCGGGAGGCCGTCCCGGGCCTGGCCGGGACGGTTTCGGTGCCGCTGCTGGGCGAGCGGTGGTCGGGCGGATGTTGCGAAACCCCCGCCGCACCCGGGCGGGGGTGAGGCGGCGGGGCTCGGCGGGCCGCTCCCAGGGGCGGCGGAGGTCCTCGGCCAGCGGTCGGGCAGGACGGAGTTGGGTGTGGGCGGCGATGATGAGCCAGGTCCACAGGTCGGCGCTGTCGGCGTGGCGGATCTTCGGGGCGGTCCAGCCGAGCCTCTGCTTCATCAGGCGGAAGGTGTGTTCCAGGTCGAATCTGCGCAGGAACGACTGCCACCAGCAGTCCACTTCGGCGCCGGTGGCAGCGGTGGCCGAGCACCACAGCCAGACCGGTTTCGGGTCCCGGTCGCCCGGCAGGCGCTCGACCTTCAACCGCACCAACGTACCGTGGAAGATGGGCAGTTCCTCCTCGGTGTTGTTCAGCCAGGGGCCGCGGTGGGTGAGCCTGGGGTGCATCCGGTCCTACGCGATTGCCTCCGCGGTGCCGTAACGGGTGGTGTCCGTGACCGTGGTGACCTCGGGCCGATGCCAGCTCTCGGGCTTCGTGCTCTCGGGCTTCGTGAAGGTGAGGACGCCACCGTGCCGACGTGGGTGCCCGCCTTTCGGGGTGGAGCGTGCGGGGCCCGCGTCGCGGAGCATGACGCGGTCCGAGCGCAGGCGCCCGACCAGCATGATCGGAAGGTCCACGAGAGCGTGGGAGAGGTAGGCGACGTCGTAGCCCGAGTCCGTCATGATCAGGATCTCCGGGTCGCCCGGCTGCCACTGTTCGGCCTGTTTCAACCGCTCGACGACATCGCGCAGTTGGGCGGCGGTGACGGCGGTTGCGTCGTCGGCCGGCCCGAGGCGCACGGCGTCCAGCAGCGCGACCCAGGAGGTGCGGCCTGTCTCCAGGGCGGCGACGAAGGAGTACGGCCAGCCGGGAACGAGCTCGTCCGTTTTGCGGTCGCCGCGTCCGTGGACGTGACAGAAGAGCCGGTCATCGCTGGTGGGGGCGTCGGGGCGGAGCCAGTTGCTCACGTCGACGGCCAGCACGATCCGGCCGTCGGCCGCCTTGGCGGCGACCTTGATGCCGGAGGCCCAGTGCTGGTTGACGCTGCGCTCGAAGATGTCCTTGCGGTTGGCGGGGGCGGCCGCCCAGTCGTCCTGGTAGCGCTCGGCGATGTCCCGGGTCTGGACGCGGAACATGCCGCGCCCGGGCCGGATCCAGCCGCCGGTGCCGACGTCGCTGCCGGCCTTCAGGCTGTCCTGGTCCCAGCGGCCGTTGACCAGGGTGTCGTAGCGGGTGTCGGCGTCGGGGCGGAACACCAGCCGGGTGCCGCCGGTGCCCGAACCCTGGCCGCGCAGGACGAGGTAGTCGGCGTCGACGTAGATCTGCCGGGAGACGTCGATCCGGCCGGCCGGGAGGGAGATCAGCGAGAGGCTGTCGAAGTTGGCGTCCGGCGAGCAGGCGGCCTTGATGTCGTCGACGGCCTTCTGCGGGCCGGTGGTGTCGTCGGCGCCGTCGTCCGCCCGCACGCCGTACTGCGAGGCGAGCCGGTCCGGGGTGATGCGGCAGGCGGCGTTTCCGGTCAGGTCGCCGCCACCGGGCAGCGGTCGGCCGCCGCGGAATCCCACGCGCGACCAGTCGGGCATGCCGGCGGGCGGGCTCGTGCGGTTGGCGGAGGTCAGGTCCGGCTTTTCCGCGCCGGGACCGGCCGTCACGGCGGCGGCCGGGGCGTCCGCGGCGGGGGCGGCGGTGGAGAGCGCGGGGAGGGCGGCGGTGGAGGGCGCGGGGAGGGCGAGCGGAAGCAGCAGGCCGGCGAGCAGCGCGGCCGCCGGGCGTAGGCGTTTCATGGGATCTCGTTTCGGTGTCGTCGTGGTGCTCCCGGGCCGGGGAGGGCGCACCGGGAGGGCGCACGGGAACGCCCCCGGTACCTCGCGGGGACGGGGGCCGGGGGCGTCGGGACGCGGGCGGGTGCTACGGGCACCAGAAGCGCACGGCCGACAGGCGGTCGTTGAGGTGGTGGTCGGGGGTGTTGAAGCCGTAGTCGCCCTTCGCACCCCAGTTCCAGGTCGGGGTGAAGTCGAGCTGGGACGGGTGCAGCTCGCTGTAGGGGTCGTCCCAGAACTCCACCTGGCACTGGGAGTTGTTCAGCCAGGAGGACACCTGGTCGTTGGCCAGGGTCCCGTTCAGGAAGTGGACCTTGGTGAGGCGCACGATCTCGCCGTTGCCGCCGGCCGCCGGCGGGACGACGATCGCCTTCGACCCCGCGCCGCCGCCGTCCTGGTAGGGGCAGAGCGCCCAGGCCGGGCAGCCGTCGTCGGGCGGGTCCGCAGCGGACGCCGGCGCCGCCGTGAGGAACAGCGCCGCCCCGGCGAGCGCGCCCGCGATGGCGGTCGCCGGCTTGAAGGACTTCAGGGCCACGGTGGAACTCGCTTTCCAGGCGGGGACAGTGCTCGTGCGCGGCGGGCCCGGTCCGGCCCGCCGCAGCACGAGACTGCCCGGGCGGGGCGGGCGGCGGCATCAGTCAAATGACTGCGGATCACCGAGGCCCCGTTTCCCGACGCGTCGCGCCGGGAAACGGACCAGAAACATGGGATGTTGCCGCACCGGCCACTGCCGCGAGGATTCGGACCACGGCGTCGGCCACCGAAGGCAGGTGCCGCGCGCCGGCGATTCCGTTCCCCCCGAGGAGGGTTCTTCCCATGAGTCTTCGCCGACCGGTCGCCGCGGCGGCCACCGTCGCCGTGCTGGCCCCGCTGCTGGCCCTGGCCGCCGGAACCGCTCACGCCGCGCAGGGGCCCGCTACCCAGCCGGGGCCCATCAACGTCGCGCAGGCGCCCGCCCCCGGGTTCGACGTCCTTCCCCCGAACCCCTCGATGCTGCAGCTCACCCGGCGCGACCAGTGCATGGCTTCGTACAACGTCAACTACTGGGTCGGCGGCATGCCGTTCGCGCTGACCCAGCTGAAGGTCTGTCTCAGCGCGCCGGCCGCCCTCGTGCGCGGCGCGCAGATCTTCTTCCCCGGTGACGTGAACTTCGTCCCGTCCGAGCCCGTCCTCGTCCCGTCCGAGCCCGTCCTCGTCCCGTCCGAGCCCGTCCTCGTCCCGACCGAGCCGGCCTTCCCGTGATCCGCCGACGGCTCCGGGACGCGTCGGCCACCTTCGAAGGAGAGTCCACCACCATGCGAATCCGTCGACCGGCCACCGCGGCCGCCGCCGTGGCCGTGCTGGCCCCGCTGCTGGCCATGGCCGCCGCCGCCCCGGCGAACGCCGACTAGGGCGGCACGCCGGCGCCTCCGCCGTACTCCCACGTGGTCTCGCACTCGCAGTACGAGCAGTGCGAGGCGGCATGGAACGTCAACTACTGGTCCGGCGGCGTGGCCTTCGCCACCACCCAGTGGAACCTCTGTATGAGCGCCCCGAGCTGACCTGACCCCCGCGGACAGCCCCGGCCGGATCGGGGGCGGGGCTGTCCGCGGCCCGGTCGCCGGGCGTCCGTCCGGGCAGAGAATCGGCCCGGACGGACACAGACGGCCCGCCGTCCGACCGAACTGTCGAACCGTCAGGCATGATGCGGCCTCGTACCGAATTGGTACAGACCACATGCGGTTCGCTGTGGTAGAACCTCAACTCTGCTCCGCGGGAGGCCCCGTGGCGCGGTGCGCCCGCCCCGCCGCACCCGCCGACCGAAGCTGGAGTCGATGTGATGGCCGCCGACCAGGAACCGGGCACGGAGACCTTCCTGACCACCGAGGGCAGCGTGTTCACCGCGCAGGACCTCTCCCGAGCCCTGCCGCTGTACCGGCTCACCACCCTGCAGTACGACGTGTGGCACACCGTGCTGGGGGAGATGACCGACGGCGGCTTCGTCACCCTCACCCTTGACGACATCGCGGAGCGGCTGGGAACCAGCAAGAGCAACATCTCGCCGGCGCTCAACCGGCTCGCCGAGCTCGGCCTGCTGTGGCGGATCTCCAACGGGCTGCACCGGATCAACCCGCGGATCGCCTTCAAGGGCTCCCAGGAAGAGTGGATCGAGGCCCTGGGGGAGGTGCCGGCCGATGTCCCAGAGGTCGTCCTGCCCAGCTACTGAGCTTTGCCCCGCGACGTGGACACCCTGACACTTGGATCTTGTAGATCCAGAAAGGGAAGTCCAGGCGGGATGTCCGTCGAAGTACTCGGACGAGTTCCGCCGTGATGCCGTCGCGTTGTACCGGGCCTCGGAGGGTCGGCGCACGTTCGCGGCGGTGGCGAAGGAGATCGGGGTCAACCATGAGACCCTGCGGAACTGGGTGCGCGCTGCCGATGCCGGGCCGGCGTCGGCCGGGCAGACGCTGAACGCCGAGGAGCGGGCCGAGCTCGCGCGGCTTCGCACGGCCGAGCGCGAGTGGCAGGTCGAGAAGGAGATCCTGCGCCGGGCAGCCGCGTATTTCACACGGGAGATGAAGTGAGGGCCCGCCGCTGGGACTTCGTCTCCGCCCACGCCGCCGAGTTCGGTGTCCAGCGGTTGTGCGAGATCCTGGGCGTCGCCCGATCCGGTTACTGCGCCTGGCGGGCCGGTGCTCGGGCGCGTGCCGACCGGGCGGCGGCGGAGGCCGCGCTGGTGGGCGAGATCCGCGAGGTCCACCGGGAGACGCGGGGCGCCTACGGGGTTCCGAGGGTGCGGGCGGAACTGCGGGCCCAAGGTCGGGTGGTCAACCGCAAGCGGATAGCCCGCCTGATGCGTGAGCACGGCATCATCGGCCGTCACCTGTGCAAACGCTGCCTAACCATCGTCCAGGACAGGAGCGTGCCGCCGGCGCCGGACCTGGTCGGACGGGACTTCACCGCGGGCGGGCCCGATGTCCGGTGGGCCGGCGACATCACATATCTACCGGTCGGCGGCTCGTGGATGTACCTGGCCACCGTCATCGACCTGCACTCGCGCCGGCTCGTGGGCTGGTCGATGGCCGACCACATGTGTATTCGGCTGGTCGCTGACGTCCTGAAGGCCGCGGTGGCGATCCGCGGTGGCCTGGTCGACGGCGTGATCTTCCACTCGGACGGAGGCTTTCAAGGCGGCTCGGCCGAGTTCGCGGGACTCTGCCGGTGCCACGGGAGCCGGCGGAGCATGGGGAAGGTCGGCTCCAGCTACGACAACGCCGCGGCGGAGAGCTTCTTCGCCTCGCTGAAGCGGGAGTTGATGCACGGGGCCCGATGGGCCAGCCGGCATCAGGCGAGGCTGGAGGTGTTCCGCTGGGTCTCCTTCCACAGCCTCCGCCGTCGCCACTCCACGCTCGGCTACCTCAGCCCGGTCCAGTTCGAACAGCAGACAGCGGCGTCCCGTAGGGTCACCCTCGCCGCATGAAACCCCGGTGTCCACCTCCCGGGGGAAGGCTCAGTCGGCGACCTGGCCCGCCGCTGGGCCCAGGCCAACGGCCAGCCCAACGAACCGGTCGACCGCGACGGGCCCTGCAAATGCCTCGACGCCGCCCCCGACCACCGCCACCCGCCACTCACCGACGACGACCTGGTCGCCCGGCTCCTCACCGACGCCGACCTGGTCCTCGCCTTCACCGACAACCGGGCCCTGGACGCGCAGATCGCCGACGCCGCCGGGCACGCCCGCATCCCCGTCAGGAGGTTCACCGCATGACCAGCACCACCCAGGAGCCCGGCGGCGCCGACCTCGCCCGCACCGCCCTGCGCGCCGCCCGCCCCAACGGGGACCGAGCGCGACCACCGCCCCACGGTCGAGGACGAGCAGGCCCTGGCCGAAGCCGCCCGAGCCCGCGACCTTCTTGCACGTCACCGTGCCGCCCAGGCCGTCGCCCGCGGCCATGCCGTCCCGCTGCGCACCGCCCGCCAGTCGCAGCCCGGCGCCGTGCGCGGTGCCGCGTGAGGACGCCGACCGCCCGGCCGATGCCGAGTAGCCTCACACCCAACGAGAGGAGCGCCGCCATGAGTCAGCCCGCGCACGACGGAGTCGAGCTTATTCCCAGGCCCGAGCAGCACCCGGCCGCTCTCAAGGCCGCCCTGGCCGTGGTCGCCGCGGACCGCCTCCCGGAGATGATCGACGGGCAGACCAAGGCCATGGCCGAAGCCATCACCACGGGCAGCGTCCAGCCGATCCGCTCGTTCGTCGACCGCTGGGCCACCGTTGTCGAGATCGAACGGCACCCGGCCACCGCGCAGGCCTACCACCGGGCGAACTACCTCGCCAACCACGCCACCACCATCGCCAAGCTCTACCGCGCCGCCTAGCCGGCGGTGACCGGATGACCTGGAGCTGGGAGTACCTCCCCAACCCGGAGCACGTCACCGCCGGCGCGCCGGCCGACTTCCTCGCCGCCGTCGAACACCGGGCCAACGAACTCGCCCGGGCCGCCGCAGCGCTCTACCTCGACGGCACCTCCTACCAGGGCAGCGGCGAACCGATGCGCTACCTCTACACCGACCCGGGCAAGCCCCGCATCGCCTGGAACGACGAGCAGGCCCGCGCCGACCTGGTCGACGCCCTGGTCCGTGACGCGCTCAACCTGCTCGGCCGCCTGCCCGAACGGCAGCTGGACGAGAAGGCCGCGGACGCGGTCGGGCTGCTGGCCCTGGTCGCCGGCCAGGACATGGAGGTCACCGACGGCTCCGACAGGCGCGACGGACGCTGGCGCATCGCCCGCGGCACCGTCCACGACCGGGTGGTCTCCACCGTCGATCCCGAGGCCCGCCACACCCACAAGAACCGAACCCGCTACCAGGACGACTTCCGCGCCCACGGCGCCTTCGAACCCGAGACCGGCCTGCTCACCGAGGTCGAGCTCACCGCCGGCACCGGCGCCGAGAACCACGAGGCCGCCGTCGCCCGGACTCTCCTCGCCGACGGGACCGGGGACCTGACCGTCCTCGGCGACACCGCCTACGGCACCGGCGACCTGCGCGAAACCCTCGAAACCGACGGCCGCACCCTGATCATCAAACCGCCACCACCGCGACCCGCCGTCCCCGGCGGCTTCACCGCCGACGACTTCCACGCCGACACCGCCAAAGGCGAGGTGACCTGCCCCGCCGGCCACACCTGGACCCTCGCCCCCGCCGCCACATAACGATGGAGGGGCACCCTCACCCGGGACACCCCTCCACCAACAAGATCTTCAGGAGACTTCTAGGCCTCCGGACGGATCGCGGGCCGGAACGCCGGAGAGGGCGCCGGACGGATCGCAAGACGGACCGGCGGACCGGCCGGACCCGACGGGATGGTCGGGGCCGGTCCGCCGGAGGTGTGATCCCGGGGCCGTTACCGTGCGGTGCCGGCCGCACCGGGCACGAGCGGCCCGGTGACCTGCTCGATGTCGTGACTGTCGTCCTCGTCCGAGGTGACGGCGGTGGTGATCGAGCCGGTGGCCCAGGAGATCAGCCCGATCAGGAGGAACGCCACCAGCAGCCCGCGCCCGCCGCCGCTCAGCACCAGCGGCCGGGTCGCCGACACCGGGCCGCCCGGTACCGAGCCCGGCTCGTCGCCGAAGAGCCGCTTGGGGTAGGCGGAGGAGACAAGCAGCAGATACGCCATGAACCGCATCCGGTAGCGCAGGATCGCCGCCGTCGCCTCGAAGAGCGGCAGCGGCATTCGGCCCATGATCAGCACCACCAGCCAGCCGAAGAACGCGACCGTCCACCACCCGGCGTACAGCAGGCTCTGGACGATCATCGCCGGGACGGCCAGGACCAGCCGGAAGAACACCGCGAGCCGGTTCAGCTCACCGGGCCGCAGTTCCACCCGCACCGGATACTCCGGGGTGTGGAACCGGAACGGCGGATAGCGGTCCACGGTGAGCAGCAGATACGCGTTCACCCGGGTTTCGTACGGGACGTAGTTGGTGAGGTAGACCGCGGCGAAGCCGGGCAGTCGGCCCAGTACCAGTGCGACGAACCAGCCGGCCACGGCGACGAAGAACGCCACCACCGACAGCACCCACACCACCACGAACTGCGGGATCAGCAGCAGGACGCGCACCAGCACGGTCAGCCGGTTCTGCGGGGCCGGGGCGGGCATGTCCAGCACCGGCAGCCACTCGTTCTCGACGGGGGCGGGGGGAGCCTGCCACATCCGGGCCTCCAGGTGTCGACACAACGCGGACGCGGCGGTGGGCGCACCGCGTGCTCCGAAGATCGCAGCCGGGCAGCATCACCGCGCGCTGCGCTGGGCCGAGCGGGGGACATCCGGGGCTCAGGGCCGTGGGCACCCGGAGGGTACGGGACCGAGCGGCGCGGGCGTGGCGCTACCGATCGGTTGGCTGATCGCATTCCGTTCATGGTCAGACATGGATCGGTCAAAAGAGTTCCAAGGAGGGGCACTTCCCGACATCGGGCCTGGCGCCACCGAAGCGGGAGGCAGGATCGCAGCGGCGGTCGGCCACGTCGTGCCACGTCCAGTCATGGAGTGGCATGTCCTGGCCACACAGCGATCACTGTGGGGGTGCCCGTTTTGCCAGCGACCGACGACCTCTTCGAGCCGGCCGACCACGCCGGCCCGGGCGATCTCCCGGACCCGGAGGACCTCGCCGACCGGACCGACCTCTCCGACTTCGACGAGTTCCTCAGGATCTCCGCCGGGCTGACCGGCTTCGACGAGACCGAGCTGCGGGCGACCGGCATGGCCCATGAACACCACCGCACCACGCTGGCCCACCGAGTCCGCGACGAGCACGCCCTCATCCACCTCTGGTACGTCGGAGCCTGGCCCAACGAGGCACCGTCCTCGGCCCGCGCCCACGACGAGGGCCTGATGTGGCGCACCTTCCACGGCACCCCGCCCGGCGCCGCCGCACCCGGCTACGGCAGCTGGGCCGAGGCCCCGCGCGGTGGTGGCGACCGGTGAGCGCGCGCTGGGACGCCATCGTGGTCGGCGCGGGCTTCGCCGGATCGCTCGTCGCCCAACGCCTCGGCGCGCAGGGCTGGCGGGTCCTCGTGCTGGAGGCCGGCCGACCCGCCGACAGCGCCGCCGCCACCGCGACGGCGTACCGCGCCGCGGCCGGGGGCACACCCACCTCCCCGTACCCGCACAGCGCGGACGCCCCGTCCCCCGACGTCGGCGACCTCACCGGGCTCCCGGACGGCGGCTTCACCGCCACCGGCTACCTCGTCCAGCGCGGACCGCTGCCCTACGCCAGCGGGTACCTGCGGGCCAACGGCGGCACCGGCCTGCTCTGGACCGGACTCGCACCGCGCATGCATCCCGAGGACCTGCGCACCGCCGACCTCGGGCACGGCCGCAACTGGCCGATCACCTACCGAGACCTCGAACCGTACTACCGCCGGGCCGAACGGGAGCTCGGCGTCGCCGCCGACGCCGACCAGCAGCGCGAGGCCGTCGGACTGCCCATCCCCGACGACTACGCCTTCCCGATGCGCGCCATCGCGCCGAGCTACCTCGACCGCCGCCTCGCCGACGTCCTCGACGGCCGCACCGTCCGCGACCCCGCCGTGGCCGACCCCGCCACGCTCACCGTCACGGCCACCCCGCACGCCCGCAACGGTCTGCCCACCGAGCCCGGGCGCCCGGGCCGCCCGCTCGGCAGCCCCTGTGCGGGCAGCGCCAGCTGTGTCCCCGTCTGCCCGACCGACGCCAAGTACACCCCGCTGCGCACCCAGGCACGCTGGGCGCCCACCGTCCGGCTGCGCACCGAGGCGGTGGTCAGCCGGGTGCTGGCCGACGGCACCGGCCGGGTCACCGGCGTCGAGTACCTGTCCGGCGGTGCCGCCCACCGGGTGGAGGCGGAGCTGGTCGTGCTCGCCGCCCACGCGATCGAGAACGCCAAGCTGCTCCTGCTCTCCGGCCTGGCCAACCGCAGCGACCAGGTCGGCCGCAATCTGATGGACCACCCGGTGCTGCTCACCTGGGGCCTGATGCCCCGGCCCGTCGGCCCGTACCGCGGGCCGGGTTCGACCAGCGGGCTGGAGGCCTTCCGCTTCGGAGCGCCCCGCCTGCTCCGCGCGCCGTTCCGGATCGAGATCGGCAACTGGGGCTGGTCCTGGGCCGCCGGACCGCCGCAGACGGAGGTCACGGCGCTCCTGGGCGCGGGACTGCGCGGCAAGGAGCTCCGCGACCGGCTGGGCGACCGGCTCGGCCGACAGTTCTCGCTCCAGTTCGAACTGGAACAGCCCGCCGACCCGGCCAACCGGGTCACCCTCGACCCGTCGCTGCGGGACGGCCTCGGCCTTCCGCGCCCGGTGCTCGACTACGACCTCTCCGCGTACGTACGGCGGGGGATGGCCTCCGCCCGGGCCGTCTCCGACCAGCTGTTCGCCCTCCTCGGCGCCGAGGACCACACCCGCTACGAAGCGGGCCCGCAGTGGCCGGGCCGGCTGGAGTTCGAGGGCCGCCCCTACGCCTACCGGGGCGCGGGCCACGCGGGCGGCACCCATGTCATGGGCGACTCGCCCGTGAACTCCGTCGTCGACCAGTGGCAGCGGTGCTGGGACCACCCCAACCTGTATGCCGTCGGCTGCGGTTCCATGCCCTCGCTCGGCACCTCCAACCCGTCACTCACCATGGCGGCGCTCGCGCTGCGCAGCGCCGACCGGATCCACCGCGACCTGCTGGCGCTGCGCCGCCCGGTGACCCTTCCCGCCACCCGGCCGCCGGGGCCTGTCTCCGCCTCCGTCTCCGCGTCCGTCTCCGGGCCGGCGCCGTCCCCCCTGCCCGCGCCGTCCACCCCGCCCGCCGAAACCATTCGGGAGTCCTCATGACCGTCGGCCTTCCGCTCCCGCCCGTGCCGGAGCCCTACCATCTGCCCTTCCACTACGGTGCCCTGCACAACATCGGCGTCGACTACCTGGTCGAGCCCGAGCCGGTGCGCGAACTGCTCGGCAAGCGGCACCCCGGGCTGGCCGCCGCCGAGTTCGACGGCATGGCCTGCGTCTCGCTCAACTACCAGCTCTACTTCGCGCACTACCCGGGCGGCGGCGGGATCACCCAGGAGGTGGAGATCAACGTCATCGCCCACCCGCTGTTCAGCGGCGACCGGGTGCCCGTGCTCAACTACGGCCAGTACGCCCGGGGGTACGACCAGACCAAACTGCTGGGCATCGCCCGGCTGCACGTCCTGTGCGACAACCCGCTCGCCATCGACGCGGGCACCAGGCTGTACGCCGAGCCCAAGTACCCCGGCTGGTTCGAGACGGTGATGCCCTCGCTCAACGCGCCGTCCGTCCGCGAGCGCTGGTCGGTCTCCTGCCGTCGGGCCTCGCTCGGGCCGGACGGCCTGCGGCGCCACGACGAGGAACTGTTCGCCGTCGAGGCGGACCTGGTGGGCCTGACCCCCGAACCGGTCAGCAACACGCCGATCACCGGCTACGGCACCGACGAGGAGGGCACCCTGCTGGCCGGCCCGCTCAACGTCCACCAGCCCTACCGCTACTACGCCCTCGACGACCGCACCGCCGAGCGGGTCCGCCTCGCCCTCGGCAACCCGGCGGAGGAGGCCGCCCGCGACCTCGCCCGGCTCATCGCCGACGCCCCGGCCGCCGGGGTGTGGACCTACCAGTCCGCGCCGGTCGCCGCCCACAACCGTCCCTATTACGTTCGCTGACCGGGAAACGCCCGCCGCCCGCCGCTCGCACCCCCGGGCGGCGCGCGGACGGGCAGCGGCGGGCAACGGACGCACCCGGACGACCGCGCGTCACACCCCGACCCGGGGACATACCACCGCCGAGGGAGACGTCAACCCCACCGCCGAGCGGCCCCCCGATCGACTGATGCGCCGCGGGGCCGGCCCCGCGGCGCCCAGGCGCTGCCAGACTGCCGACATGACGGCCAACTCCGAGAAACCCTTCGAGCCGGGTGCCACCGCCGTCCGGCGGGACATCATGCACGGCAAGGTGTGGACGGCGATGCCGCTGCGCACCCTCGCCGACACCGGCGACACCCTCGCCCTCGCCGCCTGGCCGGGCATCGAGAGCCTCGCGCCGACCACCTGGATCACCTCGCTGCGCACCGGTGACGAGGCGGTGCGCAAACAGGGGATCGCCGATCTCGCCGCCGGCCGCTGGGAACTCGGTCGCTGGGTCTGGCGCGACACCACCGTGCTCAGCTGCTACACAGCCGGCGAGTACTTCAGCGTGCACCGCTTCCTCGACGAGCAGGGCCGGCCGCTCCGCTGGTACGTCAACTTCGAACTGCCCCACCGGCGGACCGCCATCGGCATCGACACCTTCGATCTCTTTCTGGACCTGGTGGCCGCCCCCGACCTCTCCACGCACGCCTGGAAGGACGAGGACGAGTATGCGCAGGCGAGGCGGCTCGGGCTGATCGACGACGCGCACCACCGACTGGTGGACCAGGCCCGCGACCGCGCCCTCGGCCTGCTGCGGCGGCGGCAGGGCCCGTTCGCGCCTGCCGGTTCCACCTGGACGCCACCGCCCCTCTTCCCGCTGCCCACCCTGCCCGACACCGCGCTCTCGGCGCCGCCCGCCCGGCCCTGACCCGCCCCCTGGTGCCCGCCCCTGGTGAGGGGACCGACCAGTTCTCCGCCCTCCGGGGTGGGCGCCGGCGGGCGGAGTTGCTACGGTGGCCCGCCGGTATGGATGATCTCGAAGCTCTCGACCACCTGCACGACGGCGGGGACTACCGCCGCCTCGCCGAACGCACGGCCAACCCCGTGGTGCTGCGCGAACTCGCCCGTTGTGGGTACCCGTTCGTCTGGCACGCGATCGCGGCGAACCCGGCCACCCCGGGAGATGTCCTCGCCGGACTGGCCGATCGCCGGCACACCCCGTGGAACGACAACCGGCTGCTTCTGCTGCTCGCCGAACACCCCGCGACCGTGGGCGAGGCCCTGGACCGCGTGTACGACGCCGTCACCCGGCAACTCGCTGCCGGTCACCGTCCCTTCGCGGCGGTACTGGCCCTGGCCCGGCGCCCCGACCTGCCGGGGGACCGGGCCAGGGGGCTGGGGTCGCTGCCCGGGGCCTCGGCTCGTCTTCGCCGCGGAATCACCCGGGAGCTTGCCACACGCCCGGGTGGCTGACCCGGGCCCGCTGGTCGGCGGGCGTCGCCGGTGGCCCGGGCGCGGCCGGGTCGGCTTCGGGCGGCAACCCGGGAACGGCCCTGTCCGGCCCCGCCTCGTCGGGAGCCCTGGACCAGCGGCCTGCGAGCAGAGTGCCGGCCACCAGCTGAAGCTGGTGGTATGCCATCAGCGGCAGCACCAGCAGGCCGGCCTGCGGTCCGAACAGCACGGTGGCCATCGGCAGACCGTTCGCCAGGCTCTTCTGGGAGCCGCAGAGGACGGCCGCGATTCCGGACGCCCGGTCGAGCCCCAGCAGACGTGAACCGAGGTGGGCGAAGGCCAGGGCGGCGGCGAGGAGCGCGAGCAGCACGGCCAGCAGCCCGAGCAGGGCGGCGGGCGTGGCAAGGCTCCAGATGCCCTGGGCCATCGCCGCGCTGAACGCGGTGTAGACGACGAGCAGGATCGAGCCCCGGTCCACCGGAGTGAGCAGCCGTTTGTGCCGGGTGAGGGATCTGCCGATCCGCGGGCGCAGCAACTGCCCGGCCAGGAAAGGTGCCAGCAACTGCCCGCCGATCCGCAGCAGGCCGTCCGCGGACAGCGCGGTGTGCGAGCCCAGCAGCCAGGCGGCCAGCAGCGGGGTGAGGACCAGGCCGGCCAGACTGGAGTAGGTGCCCGCACAGATGGCCGCCGGGACATTGCCCCGGGCGGCGCCGGTGAGCGCCACCGAGGACTGCACCGTGGAGGGCACCAGACAGAGGAAGAGCACACCGGTCTGCAACTGCGCGGTCAGCGGAAACGGTGTCAGCACGGCGGTGGCGAGCCCGAGCAGGGGGAAGAGGACGAAGGTGCAGGCGAGCACCAGCCCGTGCAGCCTCAGATGGCGGAGCCCGTTCAAGGTCTCCCGGGCGGAGAGCCGGGCGCCGTAGAGGAAGAAGAGCAGCCCGATCGCGAGGTCGCAGGAGAGCTCGGCCGCCCGGGCGGCCGAACCGGTGGCGGGCAGCAGCGCCGCGAGGGCGACGGTGCCCGCGAGCGCCGCCATGTAGGGGTCGAGGCCGCGCAACCGGAGCCGTGGACCGGGCCGATCCCGGTCATCCCGGTCATCCGGGCCAGACGGCGCGGCCGCCCCGGGCGGGCCCGAGGGATCGGGTTCGGAGCAACCGGGGCCGGGTGGCGGCGGGCCGTGCCTCGGAAGCCCACCGCTCATCCGCCGCTCCCTGTCGTCGAGCCGGCCGTCCCGGAGCCCAGCAGGCCGCCCACCAGGGCGTTGGCGCCGTCGTGGTCGCTCCCCGCCGTCCCGCTGCCGGTCTGGAGGTTGGCCGTCCGGTCGACCTCCAGCACCGAGTCGGCGTGCGAGTTGTCGAGCACCGTGATCAGGCTGCCCTCCGCCGACGCGGGCACCGCACCGCAGACGAGTACCGCACAGACCCCGGCCAGCCCGGCGGCCGCCGCCCGCCACCGGGCCACCGCCCACCTCGCCACCGGCTCCGCCCCTGCTCCCGGCTCGGGCCCCGGCCCCAGCCCTGCCTTCGGCGGATCCGGATGGTTCGGCGCGGGCCCGGGCAGCGAGGCCGTCACGCCGTCACCGTCTCGCGCGGGCGGGCGATGTTCCGCTCCAGCAGTTCGGTGGACTCGCGCACCCCCACCTGGCGGCTCTCCCCGGCGGCGGCCGGCAGCCGGCCGTCGGCCACCTTCAGGCCGGCCAGCGCCTCGTCCATGGCGCGGTGCGCCGCGAAGAGGCACGGCGTGCTGTAGATCGCGACATCCACCCCGAGGTCGCTCAGCTCGGACAGCGAGAGCCGGGGCGACTTCCCGCCGGCGATCTGGTTGAACAGCAGCGGTTTGCCGTTGACGACCTGACGGATCCGCCGGATCCACTCCTCGCTGCGTACCCCGTCGACCAGGACGACGTCCGCGTCGGTGGCCGCCAGGGCCTCGGCGCGCTCCAGGATGTCGCCCTCCTCGGTGGCGTCCGTCCGGGCCACCACGACGAGGTCGCTGCGGTTGGCGAGGACGAGGTCCAGTTTCTCCAGGTACTCGCCGAGCGGGAGCACCTGCTTGCCGTCCGCATGGCCGCAGCGGCGTGGCCGTTTCTGGTCCTCCAGGATGACGCCCGAGGCGCCGATGCGTTCGAGTCGGCGCACCACGTGGCAGGCGACCTCGGGATCGACGTAGCCGTCGTCGATGTCGACCAGCAGATGGTGCCGGGGGAAGGCGCCGCGCAGCCGCTCGACGAAGGCCACCATGTCGGGCCAGGCGATGAAGCCGATGTCCGGCAGGCCGTAGTAGGACGCCGCGAAGCCGAAGCCCGAGACGAACATGCCGTTGTAGTGCTCGGCCGCGATGGACGCCGAGTACATGTCGTAGACGCCGATGAGAGGGGTCGCCCCGGGCCTCGCGATCTCCTCGCGGAGCCGCTGTCCATAGCCCGAAGCCGTGTTTTCGTGCAGCAACGCCTTCTCCTCGCTTGTCAGGGAGGCGTCGTGCGGAGGGCCACCGCATCGGCTGCCGACGGGGCCGCCACCCCGCGCGACGCCACGGGACTTTGCCTGGACTTGGCCATATCTAGGACCAACTGAGGCGTAATCACTATGTGGCCTTTAATGTTCCGTGGGCAAATCTTTAAGCGAAGTTCCCTCGTAAGGGTGAATCCAGTCGGATCAATAGGAATGAAATATCAATAGCTGTGGCGCGCGGAGAGCGGTGAGATCCCGGTGGCTTCGGAGATCGGCGCGCAGCCGTGGCGGGGGCATCGGTGCCCGGGCGAGGGCGCGGTCGCAGGCCCGGGGGAGAGCGGACCGCGGTGGTCGGGAAGCGTCCGGGCGGCGGGCCCCGAGGTCACCGCAGCAGGGTGAACACCAGCGCGCAGACGCCGCCGAGTGCCGTTCCGGCCGCGACCTGGGCCGGGGTGTGGGCCCTCAGCGCCAGCCGCGACCAGCCCACCGCCGCCGGGACGGCCGCCGCGAACGGCAGCAGCGCCGGGCCGAACACCAGCACCAGGATCATCGCGGCGCCCCCGGCCACCGTGTTGTGCAGCGAGACCTGCCACCAGACCGTCACCGCCAGCGCCGACAGCAGGCCGCCGAGCATGGCGACGACCAGCGCGCAGACCTCCGCCGGGGCGTGCAGCGCGTACAGCAGTGCCACCCCCGCCAGCACCGACAGCAGGCTCGCCGCCAGCGGCACGACGCGCTGGCGGCGGATCCGGACGTGTTTGTCGGTCAGCGTGCCGCGCCGGACCCCCAGCGCGATGATCCCGATGGGTACCACCCCGCAGAACGAAGCCGCCAGCAGCCCCCACCCGGCGCCCGACCAGTCGTCGGCGCTGTGGGTGCCGACGAGCAGGAGCAGAGCTATGACGAGATGGGCCGGCGCCAGGACGTCGGTGACGATCCGCGCGCCCTTCTCGCGGGGCGAGGCGACCGCGAAAAGCGGCGGCTCCGGCGGGACGAACGTGCTCATCGGGGCAGCCCGGAGGCTATGGGCGAGACGGTGGCGCGGCGCATGGCGACAGCGTACTGACCCCGGCCGGGAGCCGGATCCGGGGCCGGACCGCCCGGCCCGTCCGGGCCGTGTTCAGCCGGTCCGGACCGCCTCGGCCGCGCGGCGGCTGCGCAGCGCCTGGAGCACCCGCCGGGTCGCCCTGGTGGCGACCGGCGGCAGCAGGTCCAGCGCCAGCCGGCGCGAGGCCGACCGGGGCTGCGTCCCGGCCGGCCGCACCGGGCGCTTCAGCCGCAGGACCCGGGCGTCGGCGATGCTGTCCTCGTCCAGGGAGTAGCCCTCAGACCGCCAGTCCCGGCTGAGCAGGACCCGCTGTGCGGCCTCCGCGTCCCCCCAGGTCCCGTAGAACTTCATCGGGGTGAGCAGCACCGGGCGCAGCCCGCCGGTGAACACGGCCTGCCAGACCGCGGCCGAGACGCCCGGGGTGTGCTCGGAACGGTAGTCGTCGAGCACCACCAGGCCGTCCTCGGCCAGCGCGGCCCGGGCCACCCCGATGTCCCCGGCCACGTGCTCGTACAGGTGCGAGGCGTCGACGTGGACGAAGCGACAACTGCCCGCCGGGATCCGCCCGTCGGCCAGCGCAGAGGTGGGCGCCTGCACGATCACCGGCAACCGGGCGTGGAACGCCAGGTAGTTGGCCTCGAAGGCGCTCCTGGTCAGGGTCTTGCGGTAGGACATCGTCATCTCGGCGGCGTTGTCGGCGTCGCCGGCCTCGGAGTCGAACAGGTCGCATACGGTCAGCTGCTCGCCGGGCTTGAGGTGGTCGCCGAGGAGTACGGCGCTGCGGCCGAGATAGGTGCCGAGTTCGAGGATGTCGCCGGTGCGGCCGGCCTCGTTCTGGGCGGAGAGGAAGTGGCCGAAGGCCTCCTGGTCGACGTTGAAGAACCAGCCCGGGATGCCGTCCCGCGTCAGGCGCGGCGGGTGGACGGTACTGGTGGCGGCAGCGGGCATGAGGGCCTCCAGAGGGTGCGGGCGTGGCCCGGCGGACGGTTCACGCCCTGGCGACACCATGGTGTGAGGCGGATCATCATAGCGACGGTTCCGCCCGGTTGCGCCAGGTCCGGAAGGCCGCAATTCCGGTCACCCCTCGCACCGTTCCGGGGGCTCTCAGGCGCGGCCCCGGACGGCCTCGGGCCGGGCCGGAACGCCGGCCCCCGACGGGCCGGGGAGGGCGGCGGCGAGCACGGTGCCCAGGGCCGCGACGACGGCCAGGGCGAGGACGGCCGGGCCGAGCGCGGTGGTGAGCGGCGCGTGGCCGGCCAGCGTGGTCGCGGCGGCGACCCCGACGGCGGGGCCGATGTTCAGGGCGGTCTGCTGGAGGCCGCCGGCGACTCCGGCATGGGTCGCGGCCGCCTCGCGGACGACGACGGCGGTCGCGGTGACCATCACCGTCCCGAAGCCGGCGCCCAGCAGCAGGAAGCAGCCGCCGATCGCGACGGCGCCGGAGGACTCGTCCAGCCCGGACGTCAGCAGCGCGCCCAGGGAGATCAGCGCCATCCCCGGGACTGCGGCGCGCCGCACTCCCTGACGCTTCATCAGAACCGTGGAGGCGGGGGCGGCGAGCACCATGGCCACGGCGAGCGGCAGCGCCCGGAGGGCGCTCGCCAGCGGGTCGAGGGCGAGCACGTCCTGCAGGAAGTAGGTCCCCAGAAAGAGCGTGCCGAAGATCGCCGACGAGGCCGTCAGCAGGACGCCGAGGGCGGCGGTGACCGTCACCGACCCGAGCACGGCCGGCGGCAGCAACGGGTGGGCGGCGCGCCGTTCGTGCCGGGCGAGGGCGAGACCGAGCGCCACGGTGACGAGCAGCCCGAGCCCGGTGGCGGTGGTCCAGCCCCGCTCCGGTATCCCGACCAGCGTGTGGACCAGGCAGACGAGTGTGACCGCGAGCAGTCCGGCGCCCGGCAGGTCGAGCCCGGCGGCGCGGCCGTCCGAGGGCGGCCGCGGCAGCCGTACGGCGAGCGCCGACAGGCCGACCGCGAGGGCCGGACCGACGGTCAGGAAGAAGACGGCGCGCCAGCCCAGTTGGGCGGTCAGCGCGCCGCCGACCAGCGGACCGGCCGCGGCCGCCAGGCCGATCGCACTGGTCCGCAGTGCGATCGGCATCGCGAGCCGGTCGGCCGGGTAGGCCGCGCGGAGCATGCCGAGGGTGGCCGGTTGCAGCAGCGCGCCGGCCGCGCCCTGGGCGACGCGCAGGCCGACGACCCAGCCGATGCCGGGCGCGAGGCCGATCCCGGCCGATGTGGCGGCGAAGCCCAACGCGCCGATGGCGAAAACGTGTTGATGGCCGTAGCGGTCTCCGAGCCGGCCGGCGAAGACCAGCAGGCTCGCCACCGCGATCAGGTAGGCGGTGCTGGTCCACTGCACCGCTCCGAGGGAGGCGTGCAGGTCGCGCTGCATGCTGGGCTGGGCGACGGTGAGTACCGTCCCGTCCAGGGCGACGATCACGGCGCCGGTGATGCTGCCGGTGAGGACGAGGCCCCGGCGGCCGACCCGGTTCACCGGGGCTCCGGGCCGAGGTGGGCGTCCAGGGCGGCCCGCAGCAGCGGCTCGATGTCGTCGGCGCCGGTGGCCAGCCGCAGACTGCCCCAGGTGCGGAGCTGGGCGAGGCCGTGCAGGTTCGCCCAGAGCGCGGTGGCGACGGCCGCCGGCGCCCCGCCGGACGGTGGCCGGACCTCGGCGACCAGGCGGGTGAAGGTCTCGAAGAGCGGCAGGGTGGTCCGCCGCAGGTCCGCACCGCTGCCTTCCAGGAGGTCGTGGCGGAACATCAGCTCGAACATGCCGGGGTCGGCGGCCGCGAAGCCGAGATAGGCGCGGCAGAGCGCGGCGAGCCGGGTGCGCGGGCCGGCCCCGGGGCCCGCCTGGGCGTCGGCGGTGGCCAGGGCGGCGGCCAGTTCACCGAAGCCGTGTCCGGCGATGGCGGCGAGGAGTTCGCGGTGGGTGGGGAAGTGGCGGCGGGGGGCGCCGTGCGAGACCCCGGCCCGGCGGGCGATCTCGCGCAGGGTGAGCGCGTGGACGCCCTCGCCGGCCAGTAGCTCGACCCCGGCCGTCACCAGACGTGCGCGAAGACCCCTGTCCTGATCGTTCATGGACACTGTCTACCAGCGCGCCGTAGACAGTGTCTATCCGCGGGTGCGCACCGGTCGGTGCCGGGGGAGCCGGACGGGGGATTATCGGCGGTATGGACGAAGGCGGCGAGCCGGCCTGCTGGCCGGACCGGGTGTGCGAGGAGTGCGGGCGGCTGCGCGAGCGGTCCGGGCCCGGCCGGTGCGAGCACTGCGGCGCGGAGCCCCCGACGGGCCGGAAGGATCACAAGAACCCGGACGAGCAGGACGGCCGGAAGAGCTGAGGGCGTCTCCTGCGGATCCTGCCGGGTGTGCGACGGGATCCGCAGGAGACGCCCTGGCCTGCTGGGGGTCAGCGCGGCAGGCTGTTGACCTGTTCCTCGTGGGCGAGCTCCGGCTGCTCGGGGATCAGCCCCGGCGGCACGTCCGCGACGGTGGCCGGCGCCGGGCGGCCGCGCCGGCGCAGCGCGCCCAGCCGCTCCACGGCGGGCTGGGTGTACCGGGCCGCGAGCGGGCCGGTGACCACCAGGATCAGGACGTACGCGGTGGCGAACGGCCCGAGTTCGGGTTCGATGCCCGCGGTCACGGCCAGCCCGGCGATGACGATCGAGAACTCGCCGCGGGAGACCAGCGCCCCGCCGGCCCGCCAGCGGCCGCGTTCGGCGATTCCGGCGCGGCGGGCGGCCCAGTATCCGGTGGCGACCTTGGTGAGCGCGGTGACCACGGCCAGCAGCAGGGCCGGCAGCAGCACGGGCGGGATGCTGGCGGGGTTGGTGCTGAGCCCGAAGAAGACGAAGAAGACCGCGGCGAAGAGGTCCCGCAGCGGGCTGAGCAGGGTGTGCGCACCCTCGGCGGCCTCGCCGGAGAGGGCGATGCCGACCAGGAAGGCCCCGACCGCGGCCGAGACCTGGAGCTGTTGCGCGATGCCCGCGACCAGCAGGGTGAGCCCGAGGACGACCAGCAGCAGCTTCTCCGGGTCGTCGTGGGAGACGAACTTCGAGATCAGCCGCCCGTAGCGGAGCGCGATGAACAGCACCGCGCCGGCCGTGGCGAGGGCGATGGCCAGGGTGATCGAGCCCGCGAGCAGCCCGGCCCCGGCCAGCAGGGCGGTGAGGATGGGCAGGTAGACGGCCATCGCCAGGTCCTCCAGCACCAGGATGCTGAGGATCACCGGTGTCTCCCGGTTGCCGAGCCGTCCGAGGTCGCCGAGTACCTTGGCGATCACCCCGGACGAGGAGATCCAGGTGACCCCCGCCAGCACCACGGCCGCGACCGGCCCCCAGCCGAGCAGCAGGGCCGCCGCCGCGCCGGGCAGCGCGTTGAGGACGAAGTCCACGGCGCCTGCCGGGTACTGGGCCTTGAGGTTGGTCACCAGATCGGCGGCCGTGTACTCCAGGCCCAGCATCAGCAACAGCAGGACGACGCCGATCTCCGCGCCGGTGGCGACGAACTCCTCACTGGCGCTGAGCGGCAGCAGTCCGCCCTGTCCGAAGGCCAGTCCGCCGAGCAGGTAGAGCGGGATGGGGGAGAAGCCGTAGCGGCCGGCTATTCGGCCGAGCAGGCCGAGGACCAGGATGACCGAACCGAGTTCGATGAAAACGCTCGCGGTGTGCATCCGATCACTCCCTGCCCAGAATCGCGGCGGCGGCGTCCACGCCCTCGCGGGTACCGATGACGATCAGGATGTCCCCGCCGGCCAGCCGGAAGTCCGGCGCGGGGGAGGGGACGGCATCGGTGCGGCGCAGCACCGCGACGATGGAGGCGCCGGTGGCGGTCCGCATCTGGGTCTCGCCGAGCAGCCGGCCGTTCCAGTGCGAGGTGCCGCTGACCGGGATGCGCTCGGCCACCAGGCCGAGGTCGGTGGTGTGCAGCAGGCCCGGGCTGTGGTGGGCCGGGGTCAGGGCGTCCACCAGGGCGGCGGACTCATCGGCGGTCAGCCGGAACGCCTGGGAGCAGGCGTCGGGGTCGTCGGACCGGTAGACGTTGAGGCTCCGTGAGCCGTCCCGGTGCGCGATGACCGACAGGTGCCGCTGTTCTCGGGTCGTCAGGTCGTACTGGACGCCGACACCGGGCAGGGTGGTGGTCCGGACACGGGGGATCGACACGGCGGCTGTCCTCTCGTCAGGGCTTCCAACGGCGTGCGCGACTGCGCCGGAACAGGGGCCGGCCTGGCGGGCGGTGCGGGGGTGACCTGCGCCGCTCCACGTGCGGCACGCGGAAGCGCTACCGCCAATAGTAATGAGTATGTAAAGTCCGCCGGTGGCCGGGGACGTCGACGGCGTGGCGAGCACCCCGGAGAAGGGGCTCGGCGGCCCGGGGATCGGCCGGGATGCGGAGCCCCGGAAGCGCGGGTCCCGAGACATGCGGCACCCCGGTCCGGATCGGGCGTCGGACCGGGGTGCGGGGTCCACGGGGCGGTCGGACCGCTCCGGCGGGCTGTCGGGCCCGCGAATGGCGCGAGGCCGAGGGCTACTGGGGCGGCTGGTCGCGGAACTGGTCCTTGAGCTTCTCCTGGGCGGTGTCCACCTGCCCGCTGTACTTGCCCTGGGTACGCTCGTCGATCATGTCGCCGCCCTTGTCTACGCCCTTCTCGGCCTGGCTTTCGTGGCCCTTCAGCATCTGCTTGATCTTCTCGATCATGGACATGCGGTCACACTCCTGGATGAGACGCCCCCTCCCTTCCAGGATCACCGCGCGGCCGGGTGTCCGCATCCGGTCAGCTTGCGCGGCGGGGTTGGCAAGCCGACGCCGGGCATGTCAAATCGGGAGTCCCACGGACTGTCGGAAGGACTCGCCTTGAACGCTTGGACCCGTCGCCTGACCGCCCCGCCCCGCTCCTCGGCCGCCCCGGCCCGCCGTGCCGCGGGCGCCGCGCTCGCGGTGGCGGCCCTGGTGACCCCGCTGCTGCTGGTCGGTGCCGGGAGCGCCGCCGCCGACCCCGACCCGGCGCGGAAGGGGGCGAAGCTGGCGGCGCGGCTGGTCGCGGAGAGCAGTGCCCGTGATGCCTACGACACCCTGAAGGTCCTCCAGCGAATCGCCGACCGCAACGGCGGCACCCGGGTGGCGGGCGCGCGGGGGCACGACGAGTCGGCCCGCTACGTCTACGAGCAGGCCCGCCGGGCCGGGCTGAAGGTGTCGAAGCAGGAGTTCGAGTACACGTTCTTCGAGGCGCTCACGGAGCGGCTGACGGTCCTGTCGCCGCAGAACGAGTCCGTGCCCGTGAAGGCGATGACGTACTCGGCCGGCGGCCCGGCGGCCGGCCTCACCGCCGAGCTGGCGGTCGTCCCGGTGGACGACACCACCGGCTGCGAGGCGGGCGACTACGCCGTCGGCGCGTTCACCGGGAAGATCGCGCTGATCAAGCGCGGCGGCTGCAGCTTCGCGATCAAGCAGGCCGCCGCGGCGGCGGCCGGCGCGGTCGGGGCGATCATCTACAACAACACCGAGGGCGACCTCAACGGGACCCTCACCGACCCGACGGCGGGCCGGGTCCCGACCGGCGGGATCACCCAGGCGGCCGGCCAGGCGCTGGCCGCCGAGGCCGCCGCCGGTCCGGTCACGGTCGGCCTGGACATCCGCACCTTCATGGAGAAGCGCACGACCTGGAACGTGATCGCCGAGACCCGCGGCGGGGACGCGAACAACACCGTCTTCATCGGCTCCCACCTCGACTCGGTGGCCGCCGGACCGGGTATCAACGACAACGGCTCCGGCTCGGCGGGCATCCTGGAGGTCGCCAGGAACCTCGGCACCCGGCCGGTGAAGAACAAGGTCAAGTTCGCCTGGTGGTCCGCCGAGGAGTTCGGCCTCAAGGGCTCCGAGGCCTATGTGACGTCCCTGTCCGAGGCCGAGCAGAAGAAGATCAAGCTCTATCTGAACTTCGACATGATCGCCTCGCCCAACTTCGCCCAGTTCGTCTACGACGGCGACGACTCCGACCACGTCGGCTCCGGGCCCGGCCCCGACGGCTCGGCACAGCTGGAGCGGCACATCACCGACTACCTGGACCGCCGGGGCAAGGCCCACGAGGGCACCGACTTCACCGGCCGCTCCGACTACGGACCGTTCATCGACGCGGGCATCCCGGCCGGCGGCACCGACACCGGCGCCGAGGTGATCAAGTCCGCGGCGCAGGCGGCCCGGTACGGCGGCACCGCCGGAGTGGCGTTCGACAAGTGCTACCACAAGGCCTGCGACAACCTGGGCAACCTGGACCTGGGCGCCTTCGACGTGAACATCGACGTGATCGCCGACTCCGTCGGCACCTACGCCTGGGACCTCTCCTCGCTGCACGCGCCGGTGACGCCGCAGCACACCGACGGCCAGGCCGGCAGCGGCGGCGGCCTGCGCGAGGGCCACACCCACGAGGTGGACGCCTGACGCGCGGCCTCCGCCGGCGGGCCCGCCGCTCCCGGTGCGGCCCGCCGGCGGAGGCGGGCGTCCGGAGGGCCCCGATGGGTGCGCCGGCCGGGCTCCTGACACGATGGCATCCGGATCACGTCACCGTGGCACCTCCGGAGGAGTCAGCACCATGAGCAGCACGCACTACGACGTCGTCGTCCTCGGCGCGGGCCCCGGCGGCTACACCGCCGCCGTCCGGGCCTCCCAGCTGGGCCTGCGCACCGCCGTCATCGAGGCGAAGTACTGGGGCGGGGTCTGTCTGAACGTCGGCTGCATCCCCTCCAAGGCGCTGCTGCGCAACGCCGAGCTGGCGCACATCGTCACCAAGGAGGCCAAGACCTTCGGCATCAAGGTCGAGGGCCAGGTCAGCTTCGACTACGGCGAGGCGTTCCGCCGCAGCCGCTCGGTCGCCGACGGCCGGGTCAAGGGCGTCCACTACCTGATGAAGAAGAACGGCATCACCGAGTACGACGGCCGGGGCACCTTCGTCGACGACCGCACCCTCCAGGTCGCGCTCAGCGGCGGCGGCTTCGAGGTCGTCACCTTCGACCACTGCGTCATCGCGGCCGGCGCCACCACCCGGCTGCTCCCCGGCACCAGCCTCAGCGACCGCGTGGTCACCTACGAGGAGCAGATCCTCGCCGAGGAGCTTCCGGGCAGCATCATCATCGCGGGCGCCGGCGCGATCGGCGTCGAGTTCGCCTACGTGCTGCACAACTACGGGGTGAAGGTCACCATCGTCGAGTTCCTCGACCGGATGGTGCCGCTGGAGGACGTCGAGGTCTCCGCCGAACTCGCCAAGCAGTACCGCAAGCTCGGCATCGAGGTGCTCACCTCCACCCGGGTGGAGTCCATCGACGACAGTGACCCGGCCGCCAGGGTGAAGGTCACCGTGGTCCGCGACGGGCAGCAGCAGGTCCTGGAGGCCGACAAGGTGCTCCAGGCGATCGGCTTCGCACCCCGGGTGCACGGCTACGGCCTGGAGAACACCGGCGTCAAGCTCACCGACCGGGGCGCGATCGCCGTGGACGGGCGCGGCCGGACCAGCGTCGAGCACATCTTCGCGATCGGTGACGTCACCGCCAAGCTGATGCTCGCCCACGCGGCCGAGTCGATGGGTGTGATCGCCGCCGAGACCATCGGCGGGGCGGAGACCATGGAGCTGGACTTCGTGATGATCCCGCGCGCGACCTACTGCCAGCCGCAGATCGCCAGCTTCGGCTACACCGAGGCACAGGCCCGGGAGCTGGGACACGACGTCAAGGTCGCCAAGTTCCCGTTCGCCGCCAACGGCAAGGCGCACGGCCTCGGGCACCCGATCGGATTCGTCAAGGTCATCAGCGACGGCAGGCACGGTGAGCTGCTCGGCGCCCACCTGATCGGGCCCGAGGTCACCGAGCTGCTGCCGGAACTGACCCTGGCGCAGCAGTGGGACCTGACGGTGCACGAGGTCGCCCGCAACGTCCACGCCCACCCGACCCTCGGCGAGGCGGTCAAGGAGGCGATCCACGGGCTGGCCGGTCACATGATCAACATGTGATCCGCCGGGACGGCGAGGGCCGCCACCCGCCTCGGGTGGGCCCCGCCGGCGCGCGGCTGCGTGGTCCCCGCACAGAGCACCGTGGGGTCTTCGGTGTCCCGCCAGATTTCCTGCCTCAGGGGCCGTCGGCCTGCTACCGTGGCGACCATGAAGCGCGCTGTTGTCGTCACGACGACGCCGGAGAGAGTCCCGGCGCGCTGACTGCTGAGCTAGTCCGAAGCCCCGGGGTGAGTGCCCCGGGGCTTCGCCGTACCGGTCCACTCGCCCGCAGAACCGAGTGGAGACCACCGCCATGCACGACCATCGCAAGCTCGGCCGCGAGCTCGAACTCTTCGACACCGACCCGCTGATGGGCTCCGGCCTGCCGTACTGGCTGCCGGCCGGGGCTGCCGTCCGGCACACCCTGGAGGAGTTCATCCGTGAGCGTGAGCGGCGGGCCGGCTACCGGCACGTGTACTCGCCGGTGCTCGGCAAACGCGAGCTGTACGAGATCTCCGGCCACTGGTCGCACTACCGCGAGGACATGTTCCCTCCGATGGACCTGGGCGCCGAGCAGGTCGTGCTGCGGCCCAGCCTCTGTCCGCACCACGCCCTGATCTATCGATCCAGGGCCCGAAGCTACCGGGAACTTCCGCTCAGGATGGCCGAGTTGGGTAGCATGTACCGCTCCGAGCCGTCCGGGGTGCTCGGCGGGCTGACCCGGGTGCGGGCGATCCAGCTCAACGACGGGCACGTCTTCTGCACCCCCGAGCAGGCCGGCGACGAGGCGGTGGCCGCGCTGGAGCTCATCCGCGAGGCGCACCGCGCGCTCGGCATCCGTCCGGTCCGCTATCGCCTCTCGCTGCCCGGAGAGGGCGGCAAGTACGTGGCCGATCCGGCGCTCTGGGAGCGGGCCACCGCGCTGCTGACCGAGGTGCTGGAGCGCTCCGGGGTGCCGTTCGAGGCGGCCGAGGGGGAGGCGGCGTTCTACGGGCCCAAGATCGACATCCAGATCGCCGACGCCGCCGGGCGTGAGTCCACCCTCTCCACCGTGCAGATCGACTTCCACCAGCCGGAGCGCTTCGGCCTGCGTTACATCGGCGCCGACGGCGCCAGGCACCGGCCGGTGATGGTCCACCGCAGTGTCATCGGCAGCGTCGAACGCGTGGTCGCCCACCTCATCGAGCTGTACGGCGGCGCGTTCCCGGCCTGGCTGGCCCCCACTCAGATCGTGCTGCTGCCCGTCTCCGACGACGAGCTGCCACCGGCGGACCGGCTCCGGCAGCGCTGCCTCGACCTGGGCCTGCGGGCCGAGGTCGCCGGGCCTGAGCACGGCAGCCTGGGTGCCCGGATCCGGGCGGCCCGACTGGTGCCCTACCAGGCCGTGGTCGGGGCCAGGGAGGCGGCGGACGACCTGGTCGCCCTGCGGCTGCGCGACGGCCGCCGACTCGACCCGCTGCCCGCCGGCCAGGCCCTGGCCCGGATCGGCGCCCTGGTCGCGGCGGGCAGCTCCGACCTGTGGGACGGCGCCGACCTGTGGGACGGTGCCGTGTAGGCGGCCCTGTGAGGGGGAGCGGTGCGTCGGCCGGGGCGGCCGCCGCACCCGCCGCCCGAGGACGGCCCGGTCCGCGACGTCCCGGTGGGCGCCGAGGCCCGCGCGGTGCGGGACGACGTCCTCGCGCCGCCGGGCGCACAGGAGTGCCAGGCGCTCCAGGGTTGCCGCTCCGCGTCCACCAGGGGCCGGCCGACGCGGAGCAGCCGCTACCCGAGTGCCGACGGGCGCCTGGCGCCCGCGAACTCGCCTGCCCAGCGGGGGATTTCGAGCACGCCCTCAAGGCGGGCGACCAGCGTCCCGGTGTGCTCGGCGTGGATCATCGCGCCCTCGCCCGCATAGATCCCGACGTGGTGCAGCGGAGCGTCCGGGCGGGAGAAGAAGAGCAGGTCGCCGGGGAGCAGGTCGGCGCGCGCCACGGCGGCGGAGCGGTGGTACTGGGCGACGGTGTAGTGCGCGAGCTCCACCGCGCCGCCGCTGGCCCGGTACCAGCAGTACAGGGAGAGCCCGCTGCAGTCGAAGCCGACCGTGCTCTCGCCGAGGCACTTGCCGTTCAGACAGCCGTTCTCCTCGTCGCAGAACCCGAGGCCCGCCCCCAGCCGGTCGCCGCCACCCCACGCGTACGGCACCCCGATCTGCGCGGCCGCCACCTCGGCGACCCGCCGGCCGAGCGGGCCCGGCTCGGCGGACGGCTCGGGGGACCGCGCGGTGGTGGTCGGGGCCGCGGCCCCCGCCGGGGCGGCCGCCAGTGCCGGGGCGACGCCCGCCCCCAGGGCCAGCCCCAGCACCCGGCGGCGGCCGACACCTCGACCCGAGGACGACAAGACCATGGCAGACCCCTTGCGCTCCGCTGTCCGACACCCGCTGTCCGACGGAGCACCAGGATCCCGGCCGGGCGGTCCGACCCGCCATCACCCGCAGCGGTGAACCGGGAGCACGGGCGCCGGAAGGCGCGGGCCGGGGGCGCGGACCGTCCGCCGGTAAATCGGTTGACGGGTGATCACCACCTGCCAAGCATGGACGGTGAACGCCCTTCGACCTCTGGAGAGCCCGATGAGCAGTGCCGTCCGACTGATTCGCAACCCGCAGCTCACCCAGGCCGTGGACTACGCCTACGGGGCGGCCGTCGACGCGCCGGTCCGGTCGCTCTGGCTCGCCGGCGCCTGCCCGCTGGACACGGAGGGGCGGACGGTCGCGCTGGGCGACTACGAGGGGCAGGCCCACCAGGCGATGCGCAACCTGAGAGCCGTGCTCGAAGGAGAGGGCGCCGCGCTGACCGACCTCGTCCGGACCACCGTCTACGTCGCCTCCTCGGATCAGGCAGACCTGGTGAAGGTGTGGAACGTCTACCGGGAGTACCTGGGCGGGCATGACGTGCCCAGCACCCTGCTCGGCGTGACCGTGCTGGGGTACGACAACCAGCTCGTCGAGGTCGAGGCGGTCGCCGTGCTCCCCTGAGCCGGGAGCGCGGCCGTCGGGCGTACGCCGCTGGGCGCGTTCTCGGCGGGCCCGTCTCCTCCCGGCGGCGTACCGGGGTACCTCTGCCGATCTACCCTCGGCTCCTCACCTGGGGCGACGACCCGAAGGCCGTGCAACGGCCAGGCTGGCGACAAGGCGGACGGGGCGTCCGCCTTGACCAAGGGGAGGGCTTATGAAACGTCGTTTCGCCTGCGGACTGGCCGCAGCGGTCTGTCTGGCACTGGCGGCTCCGGCCGTACCGGCCGTCGCGTCCACGGTGGGCGCCGTGGACACGGTCGGCACGGCCGGCGCCGAGAATGTGGCCGGCACCTTCGGCGGGGGGCAGCGGCAGACCGCGCTGGAAGGGCTGACCCGGGCCGGCGCGACCTCCGCCATCGCGGAGATCCGTGACCGTGCCGGGGTCTGGCGCGGCACCTCGGGGGTGTCGGACCAGGCCACGGGCGCGCCGGTACGCGGGGACGGACGCTTCCGGGCGGGGAGCGTCACCAAGATGTTCGTCGCCACCACCGTGCTCCAGCTCTCGGGAGAGCACCGGCTCGGCCTGGACGACCCGGTGGAGCGCTACCTGCCGGGGCTCATCCCGAACGGTGCGAACATCACCCTCCGTCAGTTGCTCAACCACAGTTCCGGACTCTGGGACCCGACCAACGAGAAGGGCGGGATCTTCCCCGACGAGGCCGATCTCCCCGCGCTCCGGGAGTGGGTCGCCAAGGGCGGGCTGAACCGCACCGTCACCGCGCGCGAGCTGGTGGCCGCGTCGACGGCGCACGCGCCGTACTTCCCGCCGGGAACGCGGCACCACTACTCCAATGTCAACTACACCCTGCTCGGCATGATCATCGAGCGGGTCACCGGGCACGGCTACGCGCAGGAGGTCTCGGCGCGCATCCTGCGGCCGCTCGGGATGACGCGGACCACCTTCCCCGGACTTTCCAGGGGCATTCCGGGGCCGCACGCGCACGGCTACCTCACGCTGGGCGAGTCTCCCGACCCGGCCCAGAACGACGTGGACGTGACCGAACACAACCCGTCCTGGGCCGGTGCCGCGGGGGAGCTGATCTCGACCACCGACGACCTGCTCCGCTTCGAACGCGCCCTGATCGGAGGCAAGCTGCTGAAGCCCTCGCTGATGCGCGAGATGACCTCGATGATCCCGCTCGGGGAGGAGAAGAAGGTCCAGGCGGAGTACGGGCTCGGGCTGGCCCGGGTGCAGCTTTCGTGCGGGGAGATCCTCGGCCACAACGGCGGGATCTTCGGCTACTCCACCGAGCTCTGGGGGACCGCGGACCGGCAGGTCGCGCTCTCCTTCACCCCTCGTGGTGGTGAGGCCGAGCAGACGGCGCAGGCGCAGGCGGACTGGGCCTTCCTGAACGCGGCCTTCTGCGGCAAGCGCTGACGGCGGCCCGGGCGGGTACCACGGCTCCTCGGCCGCGGTACCCGCCCGGGCGGCGGGCGGTGGAGCGCCCGAACGGCGGACTACTCCTGCTTGATCGCGGAGATGTCGAACTCCAGCACCACCTTGTCGCCGACCAGGACGCCACCGCCCTCCAGCGCGGCGTTCCAGGTGATGCCGTAGTCCTTCCGGCTGATCGTGACCGAGCCCTCCAGACCGACCCGGAGGTTGCCGAACGGGTCGCGCGCGTTGCCGGTGTACTCGAAGTCGATGCTGACCGGGCGGGTCGTCTCCTTGATGGTGAGATCGCCGGTGACCACGTAGTCGGTGTCGCTCTTCCGCTCGACCGCCGTCGAAGTGAAGGTGATCGCCGGGAAGTTGGGGGCGTCGAGGAAGTCGTTGGTACGCAGGTGGCCGTCCCGCTGCTCATTGCCGGTGTCGATGCTGTCGGTGGTGATCGACACCCGGCCGGTGGAGCGGCCCGGGTCGCCGCCGTCCAGATGGGCGGTGCCCTCGAAGGTGTGAAAGGACCCGCGGACCTTGGTCACCATGGCGTGGCGCGCCACGAATCCGATCCGGGTGTGCGCGGGGTCCAGTACGTAGTCGCCGGTGAGGTCGGAGAGGGTGGCAGTCATGGTCAGCGGGTCTCCTGGCTGGTGCGGTGGCGGCGGTGCGACGGCGGTGCCGATGCGGGCCGGGTGGCCGGTCGAACGCGGGCCGGGCCGCCTGGGGCCACGCTAGGCGGATACGTCCGGCCCCGCATGCGGTTGTTCACCCGGACGGCCCAGCTGGGTGCTGGCGGGTGCTGCCGGGCGCGGGCGGGCCGGTGGCGCGGCGACGCCGGTCCGGCCATGCGTGGCCGAACCGGTGGGGTGTCGCGGTGGGGGAGCCGCCCGTCGGTGCTACGCGCATAGCGCCGACGACCTGCGGATTCTTCGCGCGGAAGATTCCGGCAGTTCCTTGACCCTCGGAGTTCGGCTGTGCCACTCTCTCAGCCAGGTCTGGACCAATGCCCTATGGAGAGGTGTTCGGGGCCGGCCTGATGGGGCGCAACGGGGAGAGTGTCAGGTTCCATGCACAGAGCCACGGTTGTCGATGCCGAAAACGCTTCCGGCGGGACTGCGTCCGATGGGGGCGCTGCCGGTGGGACTGCCGTCGGCGGGACCGCTTCCGGTGCGGCCCGGGTGGCCGGGCCGCCGGCCGGCCGCACCGTGCACGGTCTGCTGGAGCTCCGCTCGGCGGCACAGCCCGACCGCACGGCGATCAGCACGGACGACGGGCAGCGGCTGACCTTCGCCCAGTGGCAGGACCGCTCGACCGCCGCGGCGACCGCCCTGGTCCGGCGCGGAATCCGGCCCGGTGACCGGGTCGGCCTGCTCTTCGGACTGCGCGACTGGCCCGAATTCGCCGTCCACTACTGCGCGGTGACCAGGGCCGGCGCCGTCGCCGTGCCGGTCTCGGACCGCCAGCCGGCCGAGGCGGTCGCCTATGTGCTGCGCCACTGCGGGGCCGCCGGCCTGATCGCGGGCCCCGCCGCGACCGTACCCGGCGGTTCCTGGTGGGTCGCCGGGCCCGCCGAGCTGGCCGCCGAAGTGCCCGAACCGGCTCTGGAGGACGTGGAGTTGCCGGAGGTCACCGCCGAGCACCTGGCCCAGGTGCTCTACACCTCGGGCACCACCGGGCGCCCCAAGGGTGTCCTCGCCACCCACGGCAACGTCGTCCACGGCACCCGGCCGACGGCCAGGCACCGGCCGCTGGCGCACTCGGAGGAGTTCCTGCACTCCTTCGCGGTCGGCACCAACGCCGGGCAGACCATGCTGATCAACGCGCTCACCGCACACCCGGCCGCCCTGGTCGCCACCCGCTTCACTCCGGGCCGGTTCGCCCGGCTGATCCAACAGCGGTCGGTGGGAAGCGTGTTCGTGGTCCCCGCGATGGCCGCCGAACTGCTCAACGCCGGCGTGCACACCCGCTACGACCTCTCCTCGGTACGACTGCTCGGCTCGACCGCCGCCGCGCTGCCGCCCACCGTGGCCGCCGCGCTGACCCGGGCGTTCCCCAACGCCACCGTGGTCAACTACTACACCTCCACCGAGGCCGCGCCCGCGCAGACCGCGATGATCTACGACCCGGACCGCCCGACCGCACTCGGCCTGGCCGTACACGGCACGGTCATGGTGGCCGGGCCGGACGGCCGACCGCTGCCGCCGGGGGAGACCGGGGACGTCCACCTGCGCTCGCCCGGGGCCCAGCGCGCCTACTACCGTGACACCGAGGCGAGCGCGGCGGTCTTCCGCACCGGCTGGGTCCGGATGGGCGATGTCGGCTTCCTCGACGAGGACGGCTACCTGCACCTGGTGGATCGCGAGTCCGACGTCATCAAGTCCGGTGCGTACAAGGTCTCCACCCTCCAGGTCGAGGCGGCGGCGCTGGAGCACCCGGCGGTCGCCGAGGTGGCCGTCGTCGGGCTGCCGCACCCCGTCCTCGGGATGAGCGTCGGCGCGGCCGTCGTCCCCGTCCCCGGCGCCGGGTTCGAACCGGCCGACCTCCGGGCCTTCCTCGCCGACCGGCTCGCCGGGCACGAGATCCCCGTCCGGATCACCACCCTGGACACGCTGCCGCGCAACGAGGGCGGTAAGCCGCTCAAGCGCGCCGTGCGCGAACTGCTGGCCGCCCCGGCCTGACCGGGACCGCCGCTCCGTCAGGGCCCCGCCTTCCCGCCTTCGTACCTCCACCTTCACGGCCCACCCGCCGTCCTCGGGGTCACCCGGCGCGTCGGCGTACCCGCCGTCCGACCGGAGTGCCCCGCGCGTCTCCCCCTCCCCTGGCACCTCCCGACTCCGAAGCGAGCTGTCGATGCCCGACCGCACCCCCGAACCGTCCCCCGTCACCCCCGCCGCCGTCGGCCTTTCGCGGCAGGGCGTCTGGCTGACCGAGCGCCTCGGCGCCGCGCGCACCGGCTTCCACCTTTCGCGGCGGATCACCTTCGAGCGGGTGGACGCCGCCGCCCGGATCCGTACGTCCCACGGCGTGGACGTCGAGTTCGACGTCTTCTTCGACACCCCCCATGCGACCGGCCTCGCCGAGGCCGTGAAGGAGCAGCTGTGACCGACCGTGTGAGCACCGTTCAGGCCGAGGGCCTGCTGGCCATCCTGGCCGGCTTCGTCGCCGAGGCCTCCGACGGAGCCGTGACCGCCGCTGAGCTGATGGCCGCGGCAGACACCCCGTTCGTCGCGCTGGGCATTGGTTCGCTCGCCCAACTCCGCCTGGTGGACGCGGTGGAGGAGCGGTTCGAGGTCTTCCTCGACCTCGACGGCGGCGGCGACTTCCTGCGCAGCCTCGGCGCGCTCGCCGAGCACCTGGCGGTCGGGCACGGTGTGGCCGGCCCGGGAGGGAGCTGACGGCACCTCGGCAGGTGCCGCACGGTGTCCGGCGGTTTCCCGCAGGCGTGACTCAGGGGGAAACCCGGGTCCCCGCCCGATGCGTCGGCGGCGTTCGCGGCGAGCACCCCGGTCCGCTGCGAACGCCCGCCAGGGCCGATGGGTTGGGTCAGCGCGCGGCCCGGGTGACGCGTTCCTCCACCGCTCGGAGGAAGGGCTCGACCTCGGCTGCGGGGAAGTACCGGGTGTCCACCAGCAGGGTGGCGAGCGCCTCGCCGTCGCGGTGCGCCAGGCCGAAGAAGAACTTGCAGTCCTGCCGGGCCCATCGCGACCGCCACCCGAAGCGCCCGGCCGGGAGACCGTCCGGATCCCCCTGCTCCGGTGCGGCGCCGCCGCCCGGCGGGCGGTCCGGTTCGCGGTGGTCGTTGAAGAGCGCGTTGAGGTCCAGTTCGGTGCCGCGTCGCTTCCCCTCCTCCGCCACCGCCGCCGCCAGCGCGCCGGGGTCGTAGTGGCCGTGCCGGAAGGTCTGCATCTGGGACCGCCAGGCCCGCTGGGCCAGTTCGTCGAAGTCGCCGGAAGTCCCCAGGACGACAAGGCCGTTCTGGGCGAAGGCGCCGACCGCCGTCCGCTGGGCCTCGCTCACCCGGTTGCCCATGATGACCTTCAGCGGGACGGCGTCGGCACCCGTGTGCTCGCCCAACTCCACCCCGACGGCGGCCAGGACGACCGCGCTCGCCGACGTTCCGGTGCGGACCGCCGCCACCCGGCTCGCCGAGTCCAGCCGGGGGCAGACGAGTTCGCCCTCCCACCAGCGCTCCGCCTCCCCGGGGCCGGCCTCCTCGGGCCACAGGGAGGCCGGAATCCCGGCGAGTTGTCGGGTCCAGAGGCCGATCGCGGCGTTGCTGCGGGCGGCCGCCTGCGGGCCGGCCTCGTACGCGGCCTGTTCCCTCGGCCGGCGGCCCGGTGGTGGCGGCGGCAGGGTGCCCGGGCGCCGCCGCGCCTGGACGAGCAGCCGGCGCAGGTCGTCCCGCACCACCTGCGCTCCGGTGCCGTCGGCGGCGATGTGCGCCACGGTCAGCACCGCTCCCGCCACCAGGCCGTCCACCAGCACCGCACTGACCCGCAACGGCAGCCCGTCCCCGAGCAGTTCGAAACGGACCGCCCTGTCCTGCGCGGCGACGCGCCCCAGGGCGGTGGCCACCGGCTCGCCGGCCGGGGCCGGAACCAGCCGGACGGGCAGCATGCCCCGCCCGTGCAGCCGTTGCTCCAGCGAGCCGTCGGGTGCCAGGCGGTACAGGGTGCGCAGGGACTCGTGCCGCTCCAGCAGCGCCCGCAGCGACGCCCCGAACGCCTCCGGTTCGACGGGACGGCGCAGTTCCAGCGGCAGCGCGATGTTGAAGTAGTGGTCGTCGGGCGCGTACCAGGAGATCGGTGCCCAGATCGTCCGCTGCCCCCAGGTCGCCGGTCCGGTCTCCTCCGCCAGCCCCTCGAAGCGGACCTCCAGCCGCCCGCCCTTTTGCAGCCCGTCGTCGTGCATCGGCATCGGGACGTCCCCCGCCTTCCGGTGGTACAGACCATCATGTGGCACCGGATCCTAGGGCGTTCCATCGTGCCCGGGCTACCGCCTGCCCACCGTGCGGACCAGCGGCAGGGCGGCCGCGACCAGCACCGCGCTGACCCAGAGCGGCGAGCGGTAGCCGAGGCCCGCGTCGATGGCGGTGCCGCCGAGGAGCGGGCCGGCCGTCGCCCCGGCATTGAACGCGGCGGTGGCGAAGGCGCCCGCGAGCGTCGGGGCGTCCGGTGCCGCGTAGAGGACCTCCGCGACCAGCGTGGCGCCGACGGCGAAGGAGAACGAGCCCAGGAGCAGGACCAGTCCGAGGGCGGCGACCGGCTCGTCGGCGGTCATCGCGAAGGCCGACCAGGCGGTGAGCAGAACCGCCCCGCCCGCCGGCAGCAGGAGGCCGGGCCGGGTGTCGGCCAGGCGGCCGGCCGTGGTGACGCCGGCGAAGGCACCCAGCCCGAAGAGCGCCAGCACCGCCGGGACCCATCCGGGCGTGATGGCGGTGACGGTCGTGACGAGGGGCGCGAGGTAGGTGAAACCGCAGAACGTGGCGCCGTTCACCAGGGCGGCGAGCAGCAGGATGCGGACCAGCCGAGGCCGGCGCAGGGCGCGCAGTTCATCGCGAGGGGAGGGAGCCTTCGGCTGCTCGGCCGCGGTGTCGGCCGTCGGGCGGGGCAGTGACCTCAGGACGGCGATCAGGGCCGGTGCCGTCACCATCGCCACCGCCCAGAAGGCGGCGCGCCACCCCCACACCTGTCCGAGCAGGGCGCCCGCCGGCACACCTACGACGCAGGCCATGGTGGTGCCGCCCAGCAGCACGGCGGTGGCGCGCCCCTTGGCGTTCGGCGCGACCAGCCCGACGGCCGTGCTGAGGGCCACGGCGAGGAAGCCGGCGTTACCGAGCGCGGCGACCACCCGGCAGGCGAGCAGCACCGGGTAGCTGCTGGTGGTCGCACCGATCACATGAACGAGCAGGAAGGCGCCGAGAAAGGTCGCCAGCGCGCGCCGCTGCGACCAGCGGCTCCCGACCGCCGCCATCAGCGGCGCCCCCACGACCATCCCGGCGGCGAACGCCGAACTCAGCGCTCCGGCGGCCGGGACGGACACCTGGAGGTCGTCGGCGAGGTCCGGCACGAGACCGGACAGCATGAACTCGGAAGTCCCCTGGGCGAAGACCGCCAGGGCGAGCAGATAGAGAACGAAGGGCACAGCAAACCCCGCAACCATGTCGAAAAACCCCGGCAGCGGACCCGGGCAACGGCCGGATCCGCCGGTGAACGCGCTCGCGGTACCACCAGGGGCCGCGCGTGCGGCGGCCGGTGGTGGTCAGCGTCTTGACGCCTCAGGGCTCGACATGGGGCAGAGGGTAGCAACGGTGGGCTCGCGGTCGCCAGGAAGTTCGGGTGCCCCGCGGATCGGCCCGGCCGCAAGCCGGACTTCGCGGATTGCATACCGAATATCCGGTTTCTATGCGCGCGAATCGGTGAGGAGTTCGGGGTGGTGCGGGTCGGCGAGGTCCGCCCGGTCGGCGGGGACCACGGGAGCGGTGCGGTGGTGGAGGGGGCGCGGCCGGCGCTCTGGCGTGTGCAGGGCGGCCCGGGTGGCGGCGGTGCCGATGAAGCCGGTGGTGCCGGTGATGAGGATGTGGCGATTCATGGTCACGTCCTTGTGGCCCGGCGGTGGCTGCTTGTTAAGATACGGGGTGTTTGGTTTTGTTTTCCAGGTGCGCAGGGTGGGGTGGTTGTGGTGGTGCGGCAGGAGCGGGCGGTGCGGACGCGTCGGGCGATTCTGGAGGCGGCGGCGTCGGTTTTCGATGAGTTCGGGTATGAGGGGGCGACGATTGGTGAGGTGGTGGCGCGGGCGGGGGTGACGCGGGGGGCGGTGTACTTCCATTTCGCGTCGAAGCGGGAGTTGGCGCAGGGGGTGGTGGAGGAGCAGTTCGTTCAGGAGGAGATTCCTGAACGGGTTTGCAAGCTGCAGGAGTTCGTGGATACGGGGATGGTGGTGGCGCATCTGATGCCGCGGGATCCGCTGTTGAGTGCGGGGGCACGGTTGTCGTTGGGCCAGGATGCGTTCGGGGATCTGGGTGGGGGTGTGGTTCCGGGGTGGATCGTGCGGTTGGAGGGGTTGCTGGTGGCGGCGGGGGAGCGGGGGGAACTGTTGCCGCATGTGGTGCCGGCGGATTCGGCGTGGCTGGTGACGGCGTCGTGGGCGGGGGTGCAGATCCAGTCGCAGAAGTTGTCGGGGCGGGTGGACCTGGAGCGTCGGGTGGCGGGTCTGTTCCAGCATGTGATGCCGAGCATCGCGGTGCCGGGCGTCCTGGGCTCGTTGCTGATGGGGCCGGACCGCGGAGCGCAGGTCGTGGCGGAGGTCGCGGCGGCCCGTGCGGCGGCGGTGGCCGATGTGGCGGCGGAGGGCGTCGGCGTGGCGTAGTGGTGCCGGGGGCGGCACGTGGGCCGGTAGGGCTCGCCCGTGTTGTCACTCCGTGAACGTCCTTGCTGGGCAGGGGGATTCGGCGGCGGCGCGTGACCGGTGAGGTCCGGCGCCGCCTTCGCCGTTTCCGGGGGCGGTGTCGGGTGCGGGGGCCGAGGGTCGGTCGGGCCTCCTCGGTGGGGGGCGTTGGTGCGGGAGTTGGGGATGGAGCCGTCGGCGGGGTTGCGGCGGTTGCGGCGTTCGGTTCTGATGGCGGGGCCGGAGCGTGGGGAGTCGGAGCGGGCGGAGGTGGTGGCGGGTACCGGGGGCGAGGGTGCTCCGGGCGGCGGACACCTCACCCGGGTCGGGCGAGAGTCGGCGCCAGTCCGGGCGCGGGTACGGCGGCGGTCCTGATGTGCTTGCGGGTGTGAAGGGTTGTGGGTTCGGTGGTGCAGGAGAGGTCGGAGCGGACACGGGGACGTCTGGTCGAGGCGGGTGCGGCGCTCTTCGACAGAAGCGGCTACGCGGGGGCGACGCTGGGCCAGATCGCGGGGGCGGCCGGAGTGACGAAGGGGGCGCTCTACTTCCACTTCGCCTCCAAGGAGGAGTTGGCGCGGGCGGTGCTGGAGCGCGCCGAGGGCTCGATGCGTGCGGCCTGCGGCACGCTGCGGGCCGGTGCGTCGCCGCTGCAGGCGGTGATCGACGCCGGGTACTGGCTGGTCGAGTCGCTGGAGTCGGACGCGGTGACGCGGGCGGCGTTCCGCCTCGGCCGCGAGGGCGGGGTGTGGCAGGGCGGGACCGGGCCGGTCGGCTCCATGTCCGGGGTGGAGGGCTTCCACGCGGTATGGGCGGGCGTGGTGCGGGAACTGCTTTCCGCGGCACGCCGGTTGGGGGAGCTGCGGGACCGCTCGGGCGGGGTGGGGCCCGAGACGCTGGTGGTGACGGCGGCGTGCGGGCTGGAGGTGGTGTCCGGCGGCGGGTGCGGTCGGGAGGAGCTCTCGCGCCGGGTCGAGGCGCTCTGGGAATGGCTGCTGCCCTGCCTGGTGCCCCCGGGCGCGGTGGGCGCCTACCGGACCGGGCCCCCGCCCCGCTGACGCCGGCCGGTGCGGGGCGAATGTCAGTGCGAGTCGCCATGATGGCGGTATGAAGGACGCAGCCACCCTGGCCTCTCCCGCTGTCTTGGCCTCCCCGGACGCCTACGCCGATGCCGTCGCCACCGCCGTGCGCGCGGCCGCGGCCTACTACGCCGACGGCACCACCCCGCTCGGCGACGACGAGTACGACGCCCTGGTGCGCACGATCGAGGCCTACGAGCGCGAGCACCCGCAGGAGGTGCTCCCCGACTCCCCGACCGGCAAGGTCGCCGGCGGCGCGGTGGTCGGCGACGTTCCGCACTCGGTGCCGATGCTCTCGCTCGACAACGTCTTCTCGGCGGAGGAGCTGGACTCCTGGGCGGCCGGTCTGGAGCGCCGCCTCGGCCGGCCGGTGACCGCCTGGTGCGTCGAGCCGAAGCTGGACGGCCTCGCCGTCGCCGCCCGTTACCGGGCCGGCCGCCTCACCCAGGTCCTGACCCGCGGCGACGGTCTCGCGGGCGAGGACATCACCCACGCCGCCGATGCCGTCCTCGGTCTGCCCGACCGGCTCGCCGAACCGCTCGACGTCGAGCTGCGCGGCGAAGTCCTGCTCACCCACGAGCAGTTCGAGCACGCCAACGCCGTCCGCACCGCCCACGGCGCGACGGCCTTCGCCCACCCCCGCAGCGGCGCCGCCGGGACTCTGCGCGCCAAGGACCGCCCCTACCGCGTCGAGCTGACCTTCTTCGCCTACGACGCCCTCGGCCTGCCCGGCCTCGACCACGGCGAGCTCCTGGCCCGCCTCGCCGGGCTCGGTGCCCACACCGCCGCCGGCACCGCGGCCGACCCCCGGCGCTGTGCCACCCTCGCCGAGGCGCAGCAGCGGATCGACGAGATCGCCGCCCTGCGCGCCGCCCTGCCGTTCGGGATCGACGGGGTCGTGGTCAAGGCGGACGCGGTCGCCGACCAGGAGCAGGCCGGGTCCGGCTCCCGCGCCCCGCGCTGGGCGGTCGCGCGCAAGCTCCAGGCCCAGCACAAGGTCACCCGGCTGCTCGGCGTGGAGTGGAACGTCGGCCGGACGGGCATCATCGCGCCCCGCGCCGTCCTGGAACCGGTGGTGATCGACGGCGTCACCGTCACCTACGCCACCCTGCACAACCCGGCGGACATCGAGCGCCGGGGCCTGATGATCGGCGACCAGGTCTTCGTCTACCGCGCGGGTGATGTCATCCCCCGGGTCGAGGCCCCGCTGGCGGACCAGCGCACCGGTGCCGAGCAGCCGGTCGTCTTCCCCGAGGTCTGCCCACGGTGCGGGGACGCCATCGACACCTCCGAGCAGCGCTGGCGCTGTGTGCGTGGCCGCGCCTGCCAGACCGTCGCCTCGATCATCTACGCGGCCGGCCGCGACCAGCTCGACATCGAGGGCCTTGGCGGCACCCGGGCCGTCCAGCTCGTCGAGGCCGGACTGGTCACCGACCTCGCCGACCTCTTCACCCTCACCAGGGAGCAGCTCCTCACCCTGGACCGGATGGGCGACACCAGCGCCGACAAGCTCCTCGCGGCCATCGAGACCGCCCGCGCGCAGCCCCTCAACCGGGTGTTCTGCGCGCTCGGGATCCGGGGCACGGGCCGCACGATGTCCCGCCGGATCGCCGCGCACTTCGGCGCGCTGGCGGCGATCCGGGCGGCCGACGCCGAGGCGCTCGCCGAGGTCGACGGCATCGGTGTCGAGAAGGCCGCCGTGATCGTCGCCGAACTCGCCGAGGTGGCGGTCCTGTTGGACCGGCTCACCGCACAGAGCGTCGGTACCGCGGTCACCGCGCCCGTCGTACCGGCCAGGGCCGGCGGGTCCACGGCGGCAGCCGACGGGGTGGAGGACGGGGCCGAGGGGGCCGAGGGTGGAGCGGCGGTGGGACCGCTGGCCGGCCAGCACGTGGTCGTCACCGGTGCCATGACCGGCGCCCTGGCCGAGCTGTCCCGCAACGCGGTGAACGAACTCGTCGAGCGCGCCGGCGGCAGGGCCTCCTCGTCCGTCTCCAAGCGCACCACGCTGCTGGTCGCCGGGGAGAAGGCCGGCTCCAAGCGCGCCAAGGCGGAGGAGCTGGGCATCCGGATCGTCACCCCGGAGGAGTTCGCCGTCCTGGTCGCCGGTCAGCTCGGCTGACATCCGCGGCTCCGGCTTCGGCTTCGGCTCTGGCTTCCGCTTCCGCTTCCGCCCCTGCCCGGGCGCCCGGGCCCAGGCCTGCCACGTCGGCCCGCCGCCGGTCACGGGTGCGACGCCCCGCATGGTCGAGGCGCGTCACCTCTCCGTGGCCGAAGAAGCGTTTGACGCCGTCGAGGTCGCCCGGCACGCCGTCGGGGAACGGTGTCTGCCGGGCGCGGTGGAGGCGGGTCACCGCAGCTGGAGACCCACCCGGGCCCCTTCCCCCGCCCGGCGAAGGGCGGTGCCCGGGTGGGGTAGGGTGACCGGTGCCGAATGTGATCGCGATCTTGGGGAGGTGAGACCCATTACCGGTGTGTCGGAGCGGGTGCTCCCCGGGAACGGCCGTGTGGGCGTGGCGCCGAGCGCATAGCGTGCCGCGCCGGTTCGGTGACGGCCTTGTGGGGAGCCCTGGCGGATTGTTCCGCCTTTTCTTTGAGGGGTTCTCTTGTCGGTTTTCTCTTCTGTGCTGCTGCGTTCGTCGGTCGCCGCCCGGCTGCGGGCGGCGGGGTGCGTGTTCGCCGAGGACGAGGCGCGCATCCTGCTCGCCGCCGCCACCACACCGGCTCAGCTGGCGGGCATGGTCCGGTCCAGGGCGCAGGGCCGTCCGCTGGAGCACGTCGTCGGCTGGGCCGAGTTCGGGGGCCTGCGGATCAGCGTGGACGACGGCGTGTTCGTCCCCCGGCGCCGCAGCGAGTTCCTGGTGAGCACCGCGGCCAGGCTGACGGGCGCGGACGCGCTGGTGGTCGACCTGTGCTGCGGCAGCGGCGCACTGGCAGCGGCTCTGGTGACGGCGGTCGGACTCCCGGTCGAGGTGTACGCGGCGGACGTCGACGAGGCCGCCGTGCGGTGCGCGCGCCGGAACCTGGCCGCCGTCGGGGGCCGGGTGTTCCAGGGCGATCTCTTCGAGCCACTGCCGGCGGCCCTGCGGGGCCGGATCACCGTGCTGCTGGCCAACGTGCCCTATGTCCCGACCGCCGACATCGAACTGCTGCCGGCGGAGGCCCGCCTGCACGAGGCGCGCCCCGCGCTGGACGGCGGTGCGGACGGCCTGGACGTGCTGCGCCGGGTGGCGGGGCAGGCCCCGGAGTGGCTGGCCCCGGGCGGTTCGCTGCTGTTCGAGACCAGCGAGCGGCAGGCGCCGGAGGCCCTCGCGGTGGCGGGGGCGGCCGGGCTGGACACGGCCCTCTCCTGGTGCGAGGACCTGGACGCGACCGTGGTGACCGCCACGCGCCGCTGACCACCGGCCGGCCCGTCGGTACGCCTGCGCACCGGGCACCGGGCGGGTGCGGCTGCTGGACGCCGACCGCGCCCGCCCGGCGGTGGAGGCGGTGTACGACGGGGTGCGGCGGACCCGGACCGGCTGGCCGCGGCGCACCACCCCGCTCTGGGACGTCCGCCTGTACGACGAGCCCCGGATCCGGGACGGCGCGACCGCCCTGCGCCACGCCGTCCACCACGACGTGGACGGCACCCCCACCGGCTACGCCCTCTACCGCCTCAAGTCCGCCGCGCGCCAGGCGTTCAGCGGTAACGGTGACGCCGGCGGCGGCACGGTGCGGGTCGTGGAGCTCGCCGCGGCGAGCCCGCAGGCGTATGCGCGGCTCTGGGGCCACCTCATCGGTGTCGACCTGTTCGACCGGCTCACCCACGAGGGCGCGGTGGACGAGGCGCTGCCGTATCTCCTGCGCGACCCACGGGCCCTGCGCAGCACGGTGGTGGACCGGCTCTGGGTACGCCTGGTGGACGTGGCACGCGCCCTGGCGGCGCGCCCGTACGCGGCGCCGGTGGAGACGGTGATCGAGGTCGAGGACGCCTTCTGCCCCTGGAACACCGGCCGGTACCTGCTGCGCGCCGGGGCCGGTCGGCCGGCGCTGTGCGAACGCATCGATCGGGAGGCGGAGTTGGCGCTGCCGGTGGCCGATCTCGGCTCCGCCTACCTGGGTGGAACGGCCCTGGCGTCGCTGGCCGGAACGGGCCGGGTGCGGGAGAGCCGCCCGGGAGCGCTGGCCGCGCTGGACGCGGCGCTGCGGGTGGAGGGCGCGCCGTTCTGTCCGGGCGGGGAGTCGTTCCCGGTGTACTGACCGAGACGGGTGTACTGCCGGGCGCGGGCCGCAGGACGGCGAGGGCCTGGGGCCCGGGCCGGCTCCGGGCCGTCGCCGGGTAGTGGGTGAAGGGCGCGTCGCACCTTGGCTTCGGGTGGGGGGCGGGCGCGGATTCGTGCGGGATCCGGTGAATTCGCCATAGTGGCAAGGGGTTTGTGGGGTGCTTCGGATTCGGTTTCCGTCGCCTGCCCCATCCGGCAGAGCCGCAGGTCGTCCGACCTGCGGCTCTGGCGTTCTTCGGGGCTGTGGGGGTCAGCGGGGGGCGGTCGCGAGGGCTTCGATGGCGGGGACGAGGGCGGCGGGGGTGGGGAGGGCGTCGTTCTCGGCCCGGAGGCGGGCGGCGGCGTCGCGGAGCCCCGGGTCGGTGACGAGGCGGGTGAGGAGGGGGGTGTCGACGTCGTCGGAGGCGGAGCGCAGGGCGGCACCGGTGGCGGTGAGGATGTCGGCGACGGCGAAGTTGTCGGCGCCCTGGGGGAGGAGGAGCTGGGGCACGCCGGCCTGCAGACCGGTGAGCGTGCTGCCGGAGCCGCCGTGGTGGACCACCGCGTCGCAGACGCGCAGCAACTCCGCCAGCGGGACCCACGGCAGCGGGCGGACATTGGCCGGGAGTGTGCCGAGGAGGGTGAGGTCGGCGTCGCCGACGGCGAGCAGGAACTCGGCGTCGACCGAGGCGGCGGCTTCGATCAGGCGGGCGATGGCGTGCAGGCCGTCCATCTCGGCGACCACGGTACCCAGGGTGACGGCGACCCGCGGTCGGGCGCCGCGGCGCAGCAGGCCGGCGGGGACCACGCCACCGCCGTTGTAGGGGAGATAGCGCATCCGCAGGCCGCCCGGGTCGCCGCCGAGCGCGGCCGGGACGATGTTCAGCGGGGTGGACTCGGCAGGGGCGGCGACGCCGTGTGCCTCGTAGAGGTCGGTGAAGTGGCCGGCCAGTCGCGCGGCCATGTCGAGGCCGGAGGTGAAGCCGAAGTTCTGCAGCGCCGCCGGGATCTTGAGCTTGGCCGCGACCAGCTGGGCGGAGGCCAGGCAGGAGTCGTGGATCAGCAGGTCGGCGTCCCACTCGTCGGCGGTGGCCAGCAGGCCGTCCACGGTGGATCGGGAGGCGTAGGCGAAGGCGGTGGCGGCCAGATCGAGGATCTGCTCCTGAGCCAGCTCCGGCATGGCGTAGTGCGCATCCTCACCGGCGACGACCTCGAACGCCTCCCGGAGCGGTCGGCCGTCGCCGATCTCGACGATCGGGAAGCCGGCCGCCCGGAGCTGATCCATGGGCTTCGGGCTGGCGAACAGGATCTCGTGCCCGGCGGCCCGCAGGGCCTGTGCGGTCGGCACCATCGGGAACAGGTGGCTGGGCGCGGCCGGGCCGGTGAAGAGTATGCGCACGGTTGTCTCCTGGTCGTTCTTCGGCTGATCGAGATCGAATCTGCGCGGGCCGGGCCCGCCTTCTCCGTCAACTGATGGACGGTCAATTCCTCTTCCCGGCACGATCGATAATCGGACGTTCTGGCAGAGGCCTTGTCAACGGGGGTACGGTGTGCTCCGCTCTCCCGCCCCGGACACCGGGGCGGCGCTCGCGGCCGAGCGCGGCCTGCCGTTCTCGACCTGGAGTCCGGCCACGCCGATCGACTCTCTGACCAGGTCGGCGACCCGCCGGGTCGGGATCGTCCGCGCGGTGATCACCCGCGGTAGCCGATGCCCGCCGGAAGAGTCGATGCCGGCCGGAAGAACTGTGCCACCGGCCACTTCTGTCGGCAGTACAGCCTGGTCCGGGCAGGGGCATTCATGATCTGCTGGCCGCGCACACGCATGTGCACACCGCCATCACACAAAGGCTCTCCATGAGGCGATTTATTCAACGACGGGCGGCGTGGCCCGTGTCGGCCGTCCTGCTCGCGGGGGCATCGGTCACCGGTCTGTCCCCGGCCCCGGCCTCGGCAGAAGTGCTGACGCCTCCGCTCGGACAACCGGTGGTGTTCCAGAGCATCGGAGACGGGCAGGGCGACGGAGGCAGCCAGGGCCTCGCCGGAGGCAGTGGCTTCCAGATCTCCGGCACCGAGATCCTCTTCCGCGCCACGCCGCCCAAGGGTGACGAGGACAACCAGCAGTGGAAGCTGGAACAGTCCGGCGCCGGCACCTACAAGGTGCGAAGCCTCACCAAGGACGGCTGCATGAGCCGTAGTTCCGACACCGCAGGCAACGCGCGCCTGGCGTTCCAGCAGAACTGCGCCGACCCGAGCACCGACTGGATCTTCGACCGGGTGAAGGGTGAGCGCTACCGCATCCATCCGGCGCAACACCCCCAGGAGACCCTGGAGACGCCGCTGGACCTGTCCGGCGAGGTCACCTTCTCGCCCATCACGGTCAGCGGCGACCGCCAGCAGTGGTACGTCACTCCGGTCGCGTTCCCGCACGGCGCCATGCCGGCCGACGGCGACCGGACACTCGATCAGATGACCTTCCTGACCACGCACAATTCCTTCAACAACACCCCTGACACCAACGGCCACGCCTGGTTCGTGGCCAATCAGAACCAGTCCATCGCGAACCAGCTCCAGGGCGGAGTACGGGCTCTGATGCTCGACGCCCACTACAACAACGGCAAAGTCCGGATGTGCCACGAAACCTGTATGGGTGACGACGGCGGCAAACCGATGTCCTACGTCCTCACCGACATCGCCAACTTCCTCAAGGCCCCGGGCAACGAGAACGAGATCGTCACCGCCTTCGTCGAGGACTACACCACCGCCGAGCAGATGCGCGCCGAGGTCGGCGGCCAACTGGGGGCCGGCGGCCAACTCGACGGCCTGGTGTTCGATCCGCTCGACGACAACCCGACGGACGGCAAGCCCGGATTCGAGGTGAGGGCCAAGGGCTGGCCCACGCTGTCGGCGCTGCGGTCGAGCGGGAAGCGCCTGATCCTCTTCTCCGACCGCGACGACAAGACGGACCTCTTCCCTGACGACCCGAGCCGGAACGTCGGCTTCATGTTCCAGAAGGACTGGACCGTCGAGAACTACTGGACCATAGGCGGCCCCGTCGGGAACTCGGACTGGACCTGCAAGTCCCGGTGGAACGAGATCCCCCTCGCGAAAGAAGAGAAGGGGTTCCGGCGCCTGTTCGTCATGAATCACTTCCGTGACGCCCCACTGTTCGACACGGCGGCGAAAGCCGACAACGAAAAGGTCCTCAACCGCGCCGAACGGTTCTGCACCCCGGCCGCACGCAAGAAGCCGAACTACCTCGCCGTGGACATGTACGAGCTGGGCAACCCGCTGAGTGCCGTTCAAGCACTCAACCAGTACACCTACCAGGGCGACACCCCGGGCTACGGCGGCACCCCGAACGAGGTCGTTTCGAACAAACCCGTCGCCGACGCACCCGGCGGTTCGCTGAACGCCGCCTACTCCTACCTCCAAGGGGTCCTGGACGCCCACGTCGACAGCGCCCGTCCCCTGGGAGTGCCGCGAAGCTACACCGGCGGCCACTTCGACGACACCGGCGACTTTCCCGACGGCTACCAGACCTCCTTCACCTACGACAACGCGGTCGTCATCGCCGCGCTGCTCCAGGGGTCCCGCCGTGACCCCGAACGCGCGATCCGACTCGGCGACAGCCTGCTCTACGCCCAGCAGCACGACCCCGCCACCGCCAACGAAGTCATGACCAGGACCGACGGCAGGATCCGCGCCTCCTATCTGCCCGACCCGTTCATCACGACCCTCGGCCGGGACTACCCCGTCGGAACCCCCTACATCGGCGGCTGGTCGGTGTACACCGGGAACATGGCGTGGGCGGGAATGGCGTTCTGCCACCTGTACCGGGCGACGGGAGACAACAAGTACCTCGACGGCGCGCTCAAGGCGGCCGAGTGGATCCAGGCCAACGCCTACGACGGCGGCGGCATCCCGGGCTACACCGGCGGCTACGCCGATACCTCGGAGAACGGCACCGCAATGGTCAAGAAGACCTGGAAGGCCACCGAGCACAACATCGACGTCGGCGCGCTCTTCGGCATGCTCGCGGATATCACCGGCGTCCAGAAATGGCGCGACGGGTCGAACACCGCCTTCGCCTTCGTGAAGAGCATGCAGGCCGACGACGGCCGCCTGTGGACCGGCACCGGCAATGACGGCGCCAGCATCAACCAGGACACCATCCCGGCCGACGTGCAGATCTGGAGCTACCTGGCAACCCTCAGCCCGGACTTCTCCCGCTCGGTGGACTGGGCAGCGCAGAACATCAAGGCGACCGACGGGATCTTCACCGGGATCGGCTTCGCCAACCCCAACTCCTACCGTCCCGACCTGGTGCAGCTCTACAGCTCCAAGGTCTGGTTCGAAGGCACCGCCCACCTTCTGGCCGCCTACCACGCCCGCAGCGCTCCCGGCGACGGCGACAAGGCCGCGATCCTCCAGAAGACCCTGGAAGACGCTCAGACCTCAGCTCCCAACAACGACGGGCACGCCATCGTCGCCGCCTCCAGCGACGGACTCGAAACCGGCCAGGGCGACCTCTACTACGCCTCACGCCACACCGGCGCCACCGCCTGGTACCTGCTGGCGGGCTCAGGAGCGAACCCCTTCCGCCTGTAACGACACAACGCCCACTGAACAGGGCGGCCTTCCCGCAGTTCCCGGCCGACGACCGCACCGACTCGCGTGCCGTCAGTCCATTGCATCGGCGGAGTCTCGGGCAACTGCGCGCAGTTGCCCGAGGCTCCGGCCCGGCGCCTGCTTGAACAGGGTGTTCCCGGTCCTGACGGACGGTCTGGTCGATGGGCGGGTTGCGGGTGTGGGCTGGGTGGCATGGGGCCGTGGATGGGGTCGGCCCGGGCGGGTTTGTTGTGCGTCGTGCGTGCGGGTCGGAGTCGGAGGCGCTGGCCGGGATCGATGTGGTCGCGGCCGGGGGTGACGTCGGGCGGCGGGCGAGTATCCGGCGGTGGTGCCGGCAGGGCCTGGTGGTCGTGGCGGAGGACGTGTCCGGTCTGCTGGGGTACTGCGTGCTTGAGTACACGTTCTTCGAGCAGGGTTTCGTCACGATGCTGATGGTGGCGCCGCCGGCCCGTGGCAGGGGTGTCGGTCACCGGTTGCTGGAGGCGGTCGCCGACTCGTGTACGACCCCGAAGCTGTTCACCTCGACGAACGTCTCCAACCGGCCGATGCGGCGGCTTCTTTGGCGAGCCGGATGGAGCCAGGTCGGTTTTCTCCACGGTCTCGATGAGGGCGACCCCGAGCTGTTCTACCTCTGCCGGCTGCGGCCGCAGCCGCAGCCGCAGCCGGCGAGCCCGTGACGGGTGGTTTGGGGGGCGTACGGGCCGTCCCCGTGGGCCTGTGAGGCCCTGTCACGTCCTGTTGTCCGCGGCGCCTCCCGTGCATGTCCCGGCGGTTTGACCGGGGGAGCCGGCCGGCCCGTGGCGTGTCCGCGGTGGTACGTGTCTTCCGGTTGCGGGGTGTCGTCCGGTGGGGGTGTGGGGCGGGGGGTGGTTCGTGGGGTGTGTGTCCGGTGTGTCCCCGTGGGTGGTGTTGGCCAAGTCACGTTGTGGCGGGGGGACTTGCTGGCGGGGGGTGGTTCTAGAATTGCGGTGGGTTCCCCCGTGCGCCGATTTCCCTCGCCGGTGCCGGGTGGCCTGGGGTTGGGGTAGGTGTTCAGTGGCGACCAGGGGAAGGGCGGCGACCGTATGAGTCCCGCACTGCGACCGTTTCGTGTCGAGGGGAAGGCCGTTCAGCTCGCCGGGTATCTGGCGCAGGAGGAGATCGGTGATCTCGTCGGCTGTTCGTGTATCGGTGACGAGGTCGTCATCGATCTGTCCGACACGCATTTCCTGATCGGTCTCGTCGAGGTGGGCGGAGCGCTGCGGCTGGACTTCCACATGGCTCACGACGGTGCCGCGCGTGCCCGTTCCTGGAGCCGCCGTCTGCCCGCGGGTACGGGAGGGCGTGAGATCGCCCGGCGTATCGCGCTGGACGTGCGGGCCCTGGCCCGGGAGCTCGCCCCGCTGCGCCGCAACCCCCCGGTGCCGGTGGCGCCGGGGGGTGCGGGCAGTGCGGGTGGCGCGGGTAATGCGGGTGGTGATGTCAGCGGCCCTGGAGGGTTTTGACGTTGTTGCCGAAGGTCCAGTTCTTTGAGCCGTCCCAGTTCAGGGACCAGGTCATCAGGCCTTTGAGGCGGTTGGTGGTGGTGGTGCCGTAGGTGTTCCAGGCCTGGGCGACCTGGGTGGTGTTCATGTAGCCGCCACCGGCGCCGGGCTGGGCGGGCAGGCCGGGGACCTGCTTGTCGTAGGGGACACGGACGGTGGTGCCCTGGACGGTGAGGCCCTTGTCGAGGCAGTCGGTCTGCTGGGTGAAGCCCTGGACGGTGCCGGCGGAGTAGGAGTCGCCCGCGCAGCCGTACATGCTGCCGTTGTAGTACTGCATGTTCAGCCACCACAGGCGGCCGTTGTCGGCGTATTTCTTGATGACGGGCAGGTAGGCGCCCCAGATGGAGCCGTAGACGATGCTGGCGCCGGTGACGTAGGCGGTTTCGGGGGCCATGGTCAGGCCGAAGCCGGCGGGCATCGCGGCGAGGATGCCGTCGATGATGCGGATCAGGTTGGACTGGGAGGGGGAGAGGGCGGTGATGCTGCCGCTGCCGACGAGGCCGGTCTCGAGGTCGATGTCGATGCCGTCGAAGTTGCCGGCTTTGAGGATCGGCACGATGGTGGCCACGAACCGGTCGGCGACGGCGGTGGAGCTCAGGTCGATGCCGGCCGCGGCCCCGCCGATGGACATCAGCACGGTCAGGCCGTTGGCCTTGGCCTGGCACACCTCGGTGGGGGTGGGAACCTTGACGCCGGTGTCCATGCCGTCCTGCCACAGCGCGGTGCCGTCGGAGAGGATCACCGGGAACGCGGTGGTGACGACGTTGTAGCCGTGCGCGGGGATGCGGGCGTCGGTCAGCGGGATCCAGCCCATCGGCGGGTGGACGCCGTTGGCGGCGCCGTCCCAGTTCTCCCAGTAGCCCTGCAGCACCTTGCCCGTGGGCCGGCTCTGCAGCGCGCAGGTGGCGCCTGCGGCGGCCTGTGTCCCCGCCCGGGCGGGGGCGGGTGAGGTGGGGGCGGCGGTGGCGGCGGGCGCGGCCGAGGCGAGGGCCAGTGCCAGGGCGGCGCCCAGCAGTCGTGCGGTCCGTGTGGTCATGACGGTGTGCTCCCTTCCGGCCATGGCCTGGCGGGCCCGGGGCGGGCCGGCGTGGGGGAGGCCATGGCGAGTGACGTGGGGGTGTTCGGCGGGAAGCCCGACCGCGGGGTGTCACGGCCCTGACAGGTGTGGGGTGTCCGGGGCGCGTTCCGCGGTCGCAGGGAATCGTAGGAGCACCCTGATGAACCGTCAATAGGTCTGGACCAATCGGTGGTCCGGGGAGCCCGGAGCCCGGAGCCCGGAGCCCGGAGCCCGGTTCCCGGTTGACGGTGCCGGCGCCTGTCTCGTCCGTGCGGGCCGGCGCGGGTTCGGCGAGCATGGGTGGCAGGCCGGGGTCGGCGTGGAGGTGGCGATGAGAGTCGTGTTCGTGCACGGGGCGTGCGTGCGGGACGGGTCGTGGTGGTGGCACCGTACCGCCGGGCTGCTGCGGGAGCGGGGGGTGCCGAGTGTGGCCCCGGCGCTACCGAGCTGCGGTGAGGCGGGCCTGCCCGGCGGCGTCGACGGTCCGGGGCTGCCCGAGGACGTTGCCGCGGTGCGGCGGGTGCTGCGGGCCGGCGACGAGCCGACCGTCGTGGTCGCCCACAGCTACGGCTGTGTCGTCACCGCGGAAGCCGCTGCGGGAATCGGGTCGGTGCGCCACCTGCTGCTGGTCTCCGGTTATCTGCCCGAGGTCGGGCAGAGCCTGTCGGAGTTCGGGGACGGCGGCCCCGCCCCGTTCCTCGACGTCGACCCCGGCGCCGGCACGTTCGGGGTCCGCCCCGAACTGCTCGTGGACACGTTCCTGCAGGACTGTGACGCAGAGGTCCAGGCGCAGGCGGCGGACCACCTCGCCCGGCAGAGCGTGAAGGTGACCGGGCAGCCGGTCGGGGCGGCCGCATGGCGGCAGGTGCCCTCGACGTACCTCGTCTGCGCTCAGGACCGGGGCACCGCGCCGCGGCTGCAGCGCGAGTTCGCCCGCCGGGCCGGCGGCGTCGTCGAGCTGGACGCCGGCCACCACCCGTTCCTGTCCCGGCCCGCGGCGGTCCGGGACCTGCTGCTGAGCCTGTGACGGCAGCCGCGGACGAGCCGGGCCGGCGGTCCGGGGGCCCGGAGCCCGGCGTGCTGCGCGACGGCCGGCTGCTCGTGCGGCTGCGGCCCGGCGGCCGCGCACTGGTCCGGCTCCTCCTGGCCGGGCCGGGCGGCTTCCTCCGCCCCGGCGGTCGCCCGGCGGACGGAGGCGGCCTGCGGGTGCTCGCCCGCGTTCCCCGGCCCGAGCCGCCGGGACACCTGCTCACGCCCCCGGGCAGGTGCTCGCGCCCCGCGCCCTGCCTCCGTCCGCTCAGGCGCCCGCGCCGCCGTGGAGGACCAGCGCCCAGCACAGGCACCCCAGTGCCGCCGTGCACAGCAGCGCCCGTGCCACGTTCCACCGCACCCACCGCGCCTCGAACCGCCCGCGCACCGCCGCCGGGTCCCCGATCCGCGCCGGTGTCCCCGCCGCGGCCAGCGCGTCGTTCAGCGGGATGTTGATCCGCCGGGTCACCCCCAGCGCCGCCACGTAGAACACCAGCGCCGCCACCACCGCCGGCAGCACGTGCCGCCCGTCGGCCGGTACGTGCAGCGCCACCGCCGCCCCCGTGCACAGCAGCGCCCCCACGAACCCCAGCATGAACCAGCCGTTGAGGATCGCCACGTTCACCCGTTGCATCACCTCGATGAACGTCCGGTCCTCCGCCTCCCGCAGCGCCGGCATCACCGAACACGCGTAGGCGTAGAACAACCCGGCCGTCAGCCCGGTCGTCACCGTGGCGGCCACGAGCGCGATCACACGCGACAGTTCCATCGTGCAGTCCCCTTCCGGCGGCCGACCCGCCGATCAACCGTCACAACACCGGCCACTGCTTACCCCGGCCACTCAAGACCCTCTCAAATGACAGACCGTCAACCCATGACCAGCACCCAACGGTTGGGTCACGGTCGCGCTCTCGCGGGACTCCTCGACGTGCCCGGAACCCGCCGGGCGTTCCTGCCGCGCCCCGTCCTCGCCCCCACGTGATCAGCGAGCACCATCGATCATGTGCTGACCGGTATCAACCGCAGAGGGCACCTACCCCACGTCGTGCAGGATCGCGCTCACCATCAGAGGCACACCTCGACCGCCCGGATCCGGGGCCGGCAACTTGGCCCGGGCGAAGACCGGTTGAGAGTGTTCCCACCGAGGAGGAAATTCCGACAGGAGCCTGTCCGCGAGGTCGTGCGCAGTTTCCAACGGCATCGCCCCAGGCTACGGGTCGTCCGGTGAATGATCTCCGGGCTGGATCGGCCGGGGCCGGCTGCTGTGGGCTGCTCGTGGTCCCGATGGTGCTCTTGCCCGCCGTTTCAGCCTGTCCGGTGTCGTCATGGAGGAGGGCGCCAGGACGGTGTGGCCGAGAGCGCCCGGCGGCTGCGAGTGGGAGGTCCGCGGGGAGTGGATCACCCGCCCGCGGACCCCGGCACCGCGCCGGCGGCGCGAGGCGCGGACGGCCGACCCGGCCCCCGCGCCGCCGGGAGTCGCCACCGGAGAAGTCTCCCGCCCCGCCCCGTCACACTCGCGTGCCGCGCTCCGTCGAAGCGGTGACAGCCACGGACCCGAAGGAGACGGACACCATGAACGACGCCCGGATGCCCGACCCCGCCTCGTCCCCGGGACGATGCCCGCGATCCTCGCCGTGGCCAAGGCCGCCCGCACCGGCGGCGTTCCGCAGACCACCCTGGAACTGGTCCACCCGCGGGCCGGCCGGATCAACGGCTGCAGTTACCGCGTCATCGGCGGGATCGCCGGCACCGGGAAAAACGGCGAGAGCGACGAGCGGCTGCACGCGGTCGCCGCCTGGCGCGAGGTGCCGTACCTCACCGACGCCGAACGCGCGGCGCTCGAACTCGCCGAACACGTCACCCGCCTCGCCGACCGGGCCGTGGTGCCCGACGACGCCTGGAACGCCGCTGCCCACTTCGACGAGAAGCAGCTCGCGAGCCTGGTCCTGTGGATCAGCCTGACCAACCTCTTCAACCGCCTCCACGCCACCACCCGCCAGCCGGCGGCGCCACCTGGTAACAGGGAGATCGGGAGTCAAAAAGCGCTCTGGGTCGAACTGCCCGTCCAACCGCCCACACGCCTGCCTCGCTCCCGCTGCTCCTCGGCCGGGATCGACTGAACACCCCCGAACCGGATCTCCCGTGCGACCCCCTCGCGACGGGCCGGCATCCCGGGCGTGGAACGCGGTGTTCGGCTGACGGCAGGACCACCTGCCGGTACGCGCTTACGTGGATCAGCCGGTGCAGTGCATGCGACGGAAGAAAATCATGCGAGACACATCAGGTGCATCGTCAAGAATGTCCTCATGACCCGTCGGATCGAAGCCCCCTGCGCCGCCGATGCCGCAGCTGTGGGCCGGATGCAGCTGAGGGCTTGGCTCGAGACGTACCCCAACGAAGCGGCGGGGATCGACGAGACGTGGATCCGCGAGCACCGCGGGTCCTCTGCCACGGCGGAGGGCATCGCCCAGTGGCGGGAGTTCATTGAGGAGGCCGAGCGGCAGCCGGACCTGCTCTTCTGCCGTGTCGTCCGCTCCGGGGCGGAGATCGTCGGGTTCCTTTGCGGCCGCCGGGACGGGACGGTCACCCTCGGACCGATGTACCTGCTCGACGAAGCCCAGGGCCAGGGCATCGGACAAAGGCTGATGGGCGAGTTCCTCGCATGGGCGGGGGACGTGCGGATACGCCTCTGGGTGACTGATTACAACGAAAGGGCGGTCCGCTTCTACGAGCGCCACGGATTCACGTTCACAGGTGAGCGCGAGCTCTGGAGAGGCAGGCTGTCCAATGCGCGCATGGTCCGCGACTCCACGCTGGACCGCGAGATCATCTGAGACACCGGGCGGATCGGACCAGTTCGTCCGAGAGCGGGGCCCGACGGATCGGGCCGACCAGACGGGGACGGGTTCTTCATGGCCGCTGCCATGTCACCATGACGCGCGGCCGACGGGCGCAACGCACCCGGCGGGGAACGGCGTTCGAGCGCTCGAAGACGCTTCGGTCAGTGGCGCTCCGGAGCGCTCGCACGGGAACCGCCGCGTCGCGCCCGCCCGGCCCCGCACGCCTGGTCTCCCAGGAACGCGCCGGGTGTGTGCGGCCAGGCGACGGGCCCGGCCAGCGTCTCGAACAGCGCCTTGAACGGTTTGGTCCCCACCCGGCGACGCGCCCGGCACAACGCGGAGATGCACGGCCGCGCCAGGGCGAGGGCATCCAGACCGGCGGCGAGCTTGCCCCACACCGCTCGATAGCTGCACTGCTCGAACAGGGCCAGCGCGAGGACGAAGTACACCACCACCCGAGAGGGCAGCAGCCTGACCCGCTTCTGGACCGCCCCGGTCTCCTCCAGCACCGCATCGACCAGCGCGAAGTCCACCACCTGGGTGAGCTCCCCGAGATGCCCCGGCGCGAACACGCCCCCGGCCAGCGCGAACTCGCGGGTGATGACAGACTTCTCCTGCAACGGAACTCCCCGGTCAACTCTCTTGGTCGAAAATTGGCCTACCGGAGTTCCGTTGTGTCATTCAACCCCCTTGCCACACCGCCTCCAGCCCAAATTCAACGGCGTTGCGGCTGAGTACTAACCTGGACTTGGTCGCATAACAGGCGAGTGTCTACAAAATAGGGCAAAGCCCGGTACCTCCCTGGACGTAGACGCAGACAAGGACGGAAAGTGGGAAGTGCGGGAGAAATTCACCGCGCCCAAGGGAACACTGTGCGTGCTGGGCCCAGTGTCCTGAGAGGGGAGACGGACACAGTGTGGGCCTTGCCCTATTTCGTAGACACTCGCCTGTTATGCGACCAAGTCCAGGTTAGTAATGCTTGTGGCGTGCTGCTGCTCGTAGTCGATGGGGCTGCGGTAGCCGAGGGCGGAGTGCCGCCGCTTGCGGTTGTACCAGGCCGGCCAGGCGAAGACCGCGATGCGGGCCTGCGCCCGGGTCAGCCGGCCTGAACCGTAGAGCAGTTCGCGCTTCAACGTGGCGAAGAACGACTTCGCCAGCGCGTTGTCGTAGCTGGAGCCGACCCGGCCCATCGAGCGCCGTATCCCGTGCGTCCGGCAGACCCCGGCGAACGCCGCCGACGTATATTGCGCCCCGCGGTCGGAGTGGAACACCACACCGCGCATGTCGCCGCCCCGGGCGTCGACGGCGGCCTGGACGGCGCCAACGGGCCGCAGCCGGCGCGCATGTGTTCCGCGAGCGACCAGCCCACGACCCTCCCGCGAGTGCATGTCGATCACCGTCGCCAGGTACATCCACGACCCACCGACCGGCAGGTACGTGATGTCCCCGCACCAGCGAACGTTCGCCGCCCCGGGCCCCGTTCTTTGGGTGCCGTCCCGGGCCCCGGCCCTACCCGGCGGCGTGCAGGGCGGCGTGGAGACGGGCGGGCAGGCTGTCCCAGGGGCGGCAGTCGACCACGGGCAGGGCGTGCCGGCGGGCCTGGTCGCCGAGCCAGTGCGAGAAGCGGGCGCTGACCTCGGCGCGGTGTGTCTGGATGCCGTACTCCGGCTCCCGCTCGGCGTAGTTGGCGGCGATCTGTCCGGCGTCGGCCTCGTGGAGGAACACTGCCTGTACCCGTCGGCCGGCTGCTGTGCCTTCGTGCATGGCCCGTGCGGCGGCGGCCGGGGTGAGGTAGTCGCCCTCGATGACGGCGGGTACGTTCACGGTCAGCCGGTTGCGTACGACTCCCAGCACGGCGGGTTCCAGCGCCCGGGCGGTGGCGATCTGGAGGTCCAGCACCTGGGTGGCGGGGAGTTCGGCACTGTCCGGCAGGGTGTTGAAGTGGTGCAGGTCCGGGTGCTGTCCGGCGGTGGTGATCTCCTGTATGGCGCTGACCACGTCGTCGAACTCGACCACGAACGCCCCCGATTCTCTGGCGAGCCGGGCTGCTGCCCGGCTCTTGCCGATGCCCGACGCTCCGCCGAGCAGCACGATGTCCCATGCTCCCGTTGTCATGGGGTGACCGTATCGCGCGGGCTCGGCCCCGGTTCTCGTGGGCTGTGACCTTCGCGCAGACACCGTCCAGCAGCGGGCTCGGACGGTCCACAGGCTTCTGGAAGCCGCCCGTGCGCCCGTCGGACCACTGGCCCGGCCCCACCACCATCGCGCACCCGGAACCCGACAACGCCTGGACCATCCCGCCGCCAGCGGCCGGCGTGGGCAGCCCCGAGTCCGGCGGCGGCGCCCGCGCGGCGACCTGGTCGAGCGGGTGACCGGGCCGGACGGCACACCGGGGCGCAGCGTGCGGCGGCGCCCGCCCGGCACCCCCGGCCCCGGCCCGGCCGGGTGTGAGTGATCTCTCACCGCCCCGGCCAGGGCGTTTGGGCCCGGCGTGAGCGGTCAGGCGGGGACGGTCCACCGTCCCCGGCAGAAGAAGCGGACCCTTGCGCCCATCGTCACCGACCGCCACCCCGCCCACCCCCGCACCCGGCCCGCCCGCTCCCGGGCCCGCTCCCGGACCCGCCGCCGCGTCCGCTCCCGGGCCCGGCGGCGGGTCGCCTGTACCCGGCCGGGTCACCGTCGTCGAGCCGGGTATGCTGCGCCGCGCGGTCACCGCCGCGGCCCTGGGCAACGCCATGGAGTGGTTCGACTTCGGCGTCTACAGTTATCTGGCGGTGACCCTGGGCAAGGTCTTCTTCCCGGCCGCCGACGGCACCGCGCAACTGCTGGCCGCCTTCGCGACGTTCGCGGCGGCCTTCCTGGTCCGGCCGCTGGGTGGCCTGGTGTTCGGGCCGCTCGGCGACCGGCTCGGGCGGCAGAAGGTGCTCGCCGCCACCATGATCATGATGGCGGCCGGTACCTTCGCCATCGGCCTGATCCCCTCCTATGCCACGATCGGGATCTGGGCCCCGGTCCTGCTGCTGCTCGCCCGTATGGTGCAGGGCTTCTCCACCGGTGGCGAGTACGGTGGCGCGACCACCTTCATCGCCGAGTACGCTCCCGACCGCCGCCGCGGGTTCCTGGGCAGCTGGCTGGAGTTCGGCACCCTGGTGGGCTACGTCGCCGGGGCCGGCCTGGTGACCGTGATGACCGCGTTGCTGGACGAGCGGAGCCTGCTCTCCTGGGGCTGGCGTCTGCCGTTCCTGATCGCCGGTCCGCTCGGCCTGATCGGTCTCTATCTGCGGATGCGTCTGGAGGAGACCCCGGCCTTCCGCGAGCTGAGCGACCGCGACGGCGCTGCCGACCGGGCCGGGGCCCCGGCGCGTCCGGGGGGCGGGCTGCGGGAACTGGTGACCACCCACCGGCGGGCCCTGGCGCTGTGTGTGGCGCTGGTGCTGGCCTACAACGTGACCGACTACCTGCTGCTGTCCTACCTGCCGACGTATTTGAGTACCGAGCTGGGTTTCGACGCCACCCATGGGCTGCTGGTGGTGGTGGCCGCGATGGTGCTGATGATGGCCGTCAACGCGCCGCTGGGACTGCTGTCCGACCGGATCGGGCGGCGTCCGGTGCTGATGGCGGGCTGCCTGGGGTTCCTGGTCCTGTCGGTGCCCGCGCTGCTGCTGATCCGCCGGGGCGCCTACCCGGCGGTGCTGCTGGGCGTGGGCGGGCTGTGCCTGCTGCTGGCCTGTTTCACCGCCACCATGCCGGCCTCGCTGCCGGCGCTGTTCCCCACCCACATCCGCTACCGGGCGATGTCGGTCGGCTTCAACGTCTCGGTGTCCCTGTTCGGCGGCACCACGCCGCTGGCCGTCACCTATCTGATCGGCGCCACCGGTGACCGGATGGTGCCTGCCTACTACCTGATGGCCGCGGCGGCGGTCGGTGTCGTCGCGGTGCTCCTGATGCCCGAGAGCGCCGGCCGTCCGCTGCCCGGTTCGCCCCCGGCGGTCGCCTCCGAACGGGAGGCCCGGCACCTGGCGGACGCCGGTTAGGCGCGCGGGCCCGCGACGCTGGCTGCGTCGCGGGCCCGGGCTCGCCGGATCGGATCCGTCAGGCGGTGTTGGGGAAGAGCGTCCAGCGCTGGTTGGGTTTGCCGTTGCACTGCCAGATGCCGGGGACGGTGCCGTTGGCGTCGTTTCCGCCGGGGAGTTCGAGGCAGGCCTGGGCGGTGGGGTTGTAGAGGGTGCCGTCGGCGCGGAGGGTCCAGATCTGGCCGGCGGTGCCGGTGCAGTCCGTGATGGCGATCTTGGTGCCCCAGTCGAACTTGTTGTCGCGGGTGGTCACGCAGCGGCTGCCGGTGCGCAGGGTGCCGTCGGAGGCGAAGGTGAATTTCTGGTTGGTGCCGTTCCAGCAGTTGTAGAAGCTGAGGTCGCCTCCGTTGGGTGCGCCCAGGTTGTCGAGGCACCTGGCCGGGTTGTGGGCGGAGTTGATGTTGTAGCCGGCGGGGGTGGGCCGTGGCAGGACCTGTGGTGCCCCGAAGCGGGGCAGGCCTGCGGCGGGGGTGGTGCCCAGGTACTGGGTGAGGGTGCCGTCGGCGGCGGTGGTGATCAGGTCGGGGTTGCCGTCGGCGTTGATGTCACCGGGGGAGTCCACGGTGGGGTATGCGGCCGAGCTGAGCCCGAGTGGGAGGACGGGCCGTGCGGTGGGGGCCACCCACTTCTGGCTCGCGTTGTCGAGGCAGTCCCAGATGATCAGACGGTTGCCGGGGGTGTTGTCGCCGCTGGGGACGGCGAGGCACTTGCCGGAGTGGGGGTTCTTCAGCGTGCCCGGGTAGGGGCCGGCGGTCCACTGTTGGGCGGGGGAGCCGTTGCACTCCCACAGGTTGACCCAGGATCCGTTGGCGGTGGCTCCGCCGGTGACGTCGAGGCACTTGCCGAGGACGTGCAGCGATCCGTCCGTGCCGAGGGTGAACGCCTGGTTCGGGCTGATGCCCTGGCCGGCGCAGTTCCACAGCAGGGCGGCGGTGCCGTCGGTGGTGCGCCCGTGGTCGATGTCGGCGCACATGTTCTTGCCCGCGGCGTCGGTGACGGCGGACACCAGGGGCTGGCGGGCGGGTGCGTGCAGGGACTTCGCGGCGGGCGTGCCGTTGTCGGCCAGGGGCAGCGGCAGGCTGGTGACCGCGCCGGTGACGCTGTCACGGACCCAGAGTGCGGGGGCGTTGCCGATCAGGCCGGGGGACAGGAGGGTGAAGCCGCTCCAGTCGTCCCCGTCGGCGCCGAGTTCGATACCGGCGGTGAAGTAACAGCCGACGATCGTGCTGGCGGGGTAGTAGCGCAGGTGGCCGTTCTCGACGGTGACGAGATTGGGCCGTCCCTTGACCCCCGGGGCCGGGTTGACGGCGGTCATCTGGGTGATGTTGCCCCAGGTGCCGTCGATGCCCTTGTCGCACAGGGTGGCGCTGTTGCCGATTTTGGTGGAAGTGAAGGTGTAGTGGCCGGCGGCGCCTTCGGGGACGTGGTTCGAGTCGTTGACGTAGACGTAGAGCTGCTTGCCGGCCTTGTCATAGACGAGCAGGTCGTCGACGCTGTTGTCGGTGACCGAGCCGCGGTGGGCGAGCAGGTAGTTGTTCCAGCTGTCGTGGTTGGGGCTGCGGTCCGCGGTGGAGGCGGTTCCGGGCTGGGCGGTGAAGTCGCTGTTGCCCGGGAGCAGGGTCAGCGAGCCGTCGGCCGCGGGGATCAGGTAGTCGGGGATGCCGTCGAAGTCCACGTCGCCGGCGACGGCCTTGGTGGCCGGGTTCCACGGGGCGTAGAAGTCGTACGTGGCGGCCTGGGGCTGGGTGTTGCCGGCGTTGTCGGTGGCGCGGACGTACAGGCGGTGGGTTCCCCAGTTGTCGGGGTTGAGGCTGATCGGGATGTCGGCGTACGCGGTGCCGTCGGCGGCGAACCTGGCCGGCGCGGAGCCGTATCCGGTCGGCCGGCTGTTGTCGTCGAGGGAGTACTGGAACTCGCGGACGCCGCTGGCGATGCAGCTGCCGCGGGTGCAGCCGCCGGGGACGGGGTCGGTGCTGGTCACCCGGATGGTGGCGTTGGTGTCCCCGGCATGGCCGGTGGGCTTGATGCCGCTGCCCAGCGGGGGGAACACCGTGGACGGGGCGATGTGCGCGAGGGTCGGCGCGCTGAGGTCGACGTTGAAGTAGCAGTAGGCCGTGCCGGGGCTGTTGAGGAAGCCGTCGCTGGTCCAGGCGTTCCAGCCGTACTGGTGGCCGTCTGCGGCGGGGAAGCCGAGGGTGGCCGCGCCCCAGCCCCAGCCGTTGATGGTCTGGCTGGTGCGCCAGCTCCCGCCGCCGGGGCCGCCGTTCGGGTCGGCGGTCATGTTGTCCCACACGTGGAAGCCGACCACGATGTTGGTGCCGGGCATCGAGGTGGAGCCCCAGGCGTGCAGGGTGATGTCGGAGGTCCCGTCCGGCAGCGGCACGGTCTTCCCGATCCATCCGGGCTGCCCGTTCCCGCACGCGGCGCCGCTGGGGTTCACCGAGTCCGGCCTGGTGTACATCGCGTCGGGGGTGTTCGGCGCGATGTCGTAGGTGGCGAGGATGGACGGGTTGGTGCTGAACCGCATGAAGTGGTCGACGCCGGTGGACGGGTTCTCGTCGCCGAACAGGCCGACCGTCCATGCCTTGAAGCCCTGCTGGGCCACCGTCCGCAGCGGGCCGGTGACGTTGAAGATGACCGTCTTGTCACCGCACCCGAAGTACGCGCTCTTGGGCCACTGGGTGGTGTCGATGTCCTGGACGATCTGCGGCTGCCGGTTCCAGGTGGTGCCGGCGTCGATGCCGCCGGTCCACTTCAGGGAGACCGGAGCCTGGGCGTTGCAGTCGTGGGCGGCGGCGTAGGACTCGTTGAAGTACATGTTGGCGTTGTCGATGTACATCTGCGGTGTCACGGCGCTGGTGTTGAACTCGTAGTACGAGCGTTCCATGCCGTAGCAGTTGGCCAGGTAGTGCTGGTAGCCGACGCCCTGGCCGTGGTCCTGCGCGATGTCGTACGCCGGGTCGTTGGGGCAGCCCTGCATGACCTGGGCGAAGTGGCTGGTGCCCATGGGCGGTGTCGGCTGGAAGGCCGGGTCGATGTACAGCGGCCAGACGGTGTCCTTGCCGGCGAGCAGGTCGGCGTCGGGGGTCAGTGTCAGAGCCGAGGCGCCGGTGCTGACGCCGACCGGCTTGACGTGCGCGCCCCGGCCCGGCCCGTTGGCCGAGGAGGGGCTCCCGGCGGCCGGTGCCGGGGTTTCGTCGGCGTGTGCCGGGGCGGGCAAGGCGCCCGCCTTGCCCGCGGGGGACGGCGCGGGAGCGTCCGAGGCGGAGTCCCACATCAGCGGGGCGGGGGCGCTGAAGGCCGCCTTGCCGTCGGTGGTGACGGCGGTGATGCTTCCGTGTTCGTCGCTGGAGACGACCAGATCCTTGGTGGCGGTGCCGAACGTCAGCGACTTCAGCGCCGGGTCGGCGGCGGCCTCGGCGTTCTTGACGACCAGGACCTCGCGCACCGCGCCCTGGTCGCTGACCTCCACCCGGAGGTCCACCCCGGGCAGCACTCCCGGGTAGACGGCGGCACCTCCGGTCACGGTGGGCTGGGGCAGCTCGACCGGGAAGGTCAGTGCCAGGCTGCGGCCGTCCCGGTCGGTGAGGGTCGCCAGCGGCCCGGTGCCGCCGCCGGAGACGGTGACTCCGGACGGCGTGGCCTTCGGGGAGTAGCTCCCGTCGGCGTTGCGGGCGAGGTTGGCGTCGACCCCGGTCCAGGCGTCGTTCTTCTTCACCCGGGCGGGCAGCACGTGGGTGGTGACGGCGAGCTTGCCGTTCGGCTGGGCGACGGTGAGTGAGGTCTCGGTCGTCAGTTCCTCGACGGTGACCGGCTTCCCGGTCGTCTTCGCCTGCTGCCGGGCGGCCTGCACCGGTCCGGCGCCGGGTCCGGCGGACGCCGGGGCCTGGGCGCTGTTCTGGCCCGGCGGGACGGCGAACGGCCGGTCGTCCGCGAGCGCGACCGCCGGGGCGGCGCCCAGGACGAGCCCGAGCGCACAGGCCGGCGCAAGGCGTCTCATCAGACGGCTGCGTATCCGCGGCGCGGATGGACGGATTTCTCCCATGGTGTGTCAGTTCACCTTCACAACGCGGCCCGACCCGTATACGCGACCTCTATGTGCCATGCATCACATTGACCGATACGCGGGGTGGCCTTTGTCCAATTTTGGCGCGTTTCCGATTGGCCATCAGCTGACGTGACGTCATTTCGGCCGTCCGGTCGTAGCCGAACGCTATTGCGCCCGCGGACGGGCTGGCAATACGGTTCCGGCCGTCACGCTGGGACACCTTTTTCCCTCGCAACGACGCAGGTCGCAGACCCATGTCAATTCCGTAACACGGAGGGACGCTGATGCAACCCGGTTGGGGTTGGTTCGCTCACTTTTCACCGAGAGGGGGTGGTCGATGGCGAAATGCGTTGACTGTTCCCGCTCTCATCGCCGCTCTCTCACTCGTGGTCCCCCTGGTCGGCGAAGGAGTCGCCTTCACCGCACAGGCCGCCAGTAAGGAAGAAGCACCCCTCCCGAAGCTCCCGGTCGTCGGCGGACACAACGCCGACACCAAGCGGGAGCCGACGGCACTGCCGTACCCGGAGGGTTCGCGCGAACTCCGGGCCCACAAATCGGACGCGGCGCAGTGGCCGAAGCAGGCCGCGCTCACCGTCGACCTGAAGAACCGGCCCGACCTCGTCGCGGCCAAGGGCGGGGACGGCTCGACGGTCCGGGCCGGTGACACCCCGGTCCTGCTCGGCGCGGCCACCCCCGGCCGGAGCGCCGGCAGGACGAGCGCCGCCGGCGGTGACACACCCGCCGCCGCGCCCGGCACCGTCGAGGTGAAGGTCGCCGACCGCGCCCAGGCCGAGCAGGCCAACGTCAACGGCCTGCTGGTCGGCCTCAAACGCGCCGACGGCGGCACCGACGCCGCGAGCCTCGACGTCTCGCTCGACTACAGCTCGATCGCCGACGCCTATGGCGGCGGCTGGGCCTCCCGCCTGCGCCTGGTCGCGATGCCCGCGTGCGCGCTGACCACGCCCGAGCGCGCCGAATGCCGCACCCGGCAGCCGGTCGACTCCACGGTCGACCCCGCCACCAAGCGGATCACCGGGACCGTCGTCCTCCCGGGCGATCCGTCCGCTGCGAAGCCCGCGCCCGGTGAGGCATCAGCGGCCAGAACCGGCTCAGCCCCGTCGTCGGCGGGCGGCGGTATCGCCGTTGCGACGGTTTCCGACGCGAGCGGTTCCCAGGGCTCCTTCACGGCGACCGACCTGTCCGCCTCCGGCTCCTGGTCGCAGAGCGCGGCAGGCGCGTTCACCTATGCGTACCCGATCGCCGCACCGCCGTCGGTGGGCGGCTCGGGCCCCGGCGTCGAGCTGTCCTACAACTCGCAGTCCATCGACGGCGCGACCTCGGCACGCAACTCGCAAGCATCCTGGATCGGTGACGGCTGGTCCTACAGCCCCGGTTTCGTCGAGCGCTCCTACAAGTCGTGCAGGAACTCCGGCATCGACGACTCCGGTGACCAATGCTGGGCGGGGTGGAACGCCACGCTGTCCCTCGGCTCCCACTCCGGTGAGCTGGTGCGCGACGCCGACGGGCTCTACCACCTGCAGAGCGACGACGGCACCCGGATCGAGCGGCTGACCGGCGCGGCGAACGGCCTGTGGCAGGGCGAGTACTTCAAGGTCACCACCACCGACGGCACCGCCTACTACCTCGGCCTCAACCACGCCCCCGGCACCACGGCGGACGACGCCACCAACAGCGCCTGGGCCGTACCGGTCTACCACCCGAACAGCGGCGACCCCTGCTACACCGCCGCCAAGGGCAAGAACTCCCAGTGCGACCAGCAGCCCGGCTGGCGCTTCAACCTCGACTTCGTCGTCGACCCACAGGGCAACCTCCAGCGCTACGACTGGGCCAACGAGACCAACCGCTACGCCGTGGGCGCCGGCCAGGCCGTCGCCACCGGCGGCACCGGCACTCTCACCCCGTACACGCGTGGCGGCTACCTCACCCACGTCTCCTACGGCTACCAGCTCGCCGACGCGGTCGCCGGCCGTGAGCCCTCCGCCCGCGTGAACTTCGACTCCGCCGAGCGGTGTGTGGTCTCCGACTCGGTCTGCAAGCCGGGGAACCTCTCTTCCTACACCGCCAAGGACTGGCCCGACGTCCCCTACGACCTCGCCTGCCAGAACGGCTGGCCGACCAGCGGCACCGGCAGCAACGTCTGCCGGATCGGCTCGCCCACCTTCTGGTCGACCAAACGCCTGCAAAGCGTCAGCACCGAACTGCGCACCCAGGACGGCTGGAAGGGCGTGGACCACTACGACCTCAAGCACCTGTTCTCGGACGCGGGCGGCCTCTATGACCCGGTGACCGGCAATACCCGGGACAAGGAGATCGTCGGCTCCCTGCAGTCGGTGATGTGGCTGTCCGAGATCCGGCACATCGCGCTCGACACCTCCGCCGGCGGCGGAGGCCAGATCGTGCTCGACCCGGTGACCTTCGCCGGGACCGAGATCGACAACCGCGTCGACGGCTCCACCCCGGCGGCGCTACCGCTGTACCGGCCGCGCATCATCGGGATCAACACCGAGTCCGGCACCTCGATCGCCGTCACCTACCGCGATCCCGAGTGCTCGCGGACCAAGGGCACCATGCCGGCCTCGGCTGACAGCAACACCATGGCCTGCTACCCGGTGTACTGGACTCCGACGAACGCGGCCGCGCCGATCGCCGACTGGTTCCACAAGACCCTGGTCGCCAAGGTCACCGTCACCGACACCACCAAGGCCAACTCGCCGGCCCGTGAGACCGCCTACTTCTACGGCGGCGGCGCGGCCTGGCACCGGGACGACTCCGACCTGACGGACGACCAGTACCGCACCTGGAACGACTTCCGCGGCTACCGCACCGTCACCACCACCAGCGGGGCCGGCCCCGACCCGGTCGGCCAGACCACCGTCACCTACTTCCAGGGCATGGACGGGGACTACAAGGCCGACCGTACGCTCCGGGTCAGCAGGCCGAAGAACTCCCTCGGTGAGGAGAGCGTCGACAGCCCGTGGCTGGCCGGCATGGCACAGGAGTCCGTCACCTATACCAGGGCCGGTGGCACCCCTCTCTCCAAGCAGTTCACCGACGCCCCCGTCCTCGCCCCTGTCCCCGGCGCCAGCCGGCCCCGTACTGCGTGGAGCTCGAAAAAGGGCACCCTGCTGTCCACACTGCCGCCGCTCGAGGCACACCGTGTCGAGTCGATCGGCGGCCGCTCCAGCGCCCTGCTGTCGGACCAGACCTGGCGCACCGGACGCACCAGTACGAGGTTCGACAGCCTCGGACGGGCGTCCAAGTCCGAAGCACAGCCCGATGTGACGAGTCCGGCCGACCGGTCCTGCTCCACGACCAGCTACGCGACGCCGCCGGCGAGCAATCCGATGATGCTCGCCTACCCCAGCGCCGTCCTGACCGTCGCCGGTCCGTGCGACACCGCCGCCTCCGCCACCACGACGGTCAGCGACCGCCGGATCATCTACGACGGCAGCGCCGACCCGAACAACCCCGGTGCGTGGGGTGTGCTCGGCCAGAACGGCACCACGGTCGGCAACGCCACCGCCACCCAGACCGTCAAGGCGTACGACGCGCAGGGCAACGCAAGCTACCAGACCCTCGCGGCCCAGGGCTTCGACGCCTACGGACGCGTCGTCCGCAGCGTCGACGCCGCGGGCGGAGTCAGCCTCAGCTCCTACACCCCGGCCACCGGCCTGCTGCCGTCGGAGGTCGCCACCGTCAATCCGCTCGGCTGGACGGCGAAGAGCGTCGTCTCACCGGCCCGAGGCCTGGTGACCCGAGCGGTCGATGCCAACGGGCGGATCACCGACTCGACCTACGACGCGCTCGGCCGCCGCACCGCCGTATGGCTGCCGGGCAACTCCAAGGACGCGGGCAGGCCCGCGGACCGCACGTTCGGCTACGAGATGCACGGGGTGGACCCCACCCCGACCAGCCGTGCCAACCCGCCGAGCGTCACCACCAAGACGCAAACGGACAGAGGGACCTGGGCAGCCTCCGTCACCATCTATGACGGCTTCCTGAAGCCCCGTCAGACACAGGCCACCCCGACCAACGGCGACCCCGGCCGGATCCTCGGCCACACCCGCTACGACAGCCGCGGCCAGGTCACCAAGTCCACCACGGCGTGGTACGACGGGACGAACGGCGGACCCGGCAGCACCCTGTTCGAAGAGAAGGACACCGAGGCCCCCTCGCAGACCCGGTACCTGTACGACGGTGCCGGCCGACAGACCGCCGCCAAGCTCTACGCCAAGGGCACGGAGCTGTGGCAGACCGTCACGGCCTACCCGGGCGCCGACCGGACCGACACCACCCCGCCCAGCGGCGGCACGCCGAGCACCGTGTACACCGACGCCCTCGGCCGCACCACCGCCTCGACCCTCCACGGCGGAACGGGTACGGGTGATGTCTCCACCCGGTACACCTACGATCAGCGGGGCCAGCTCTCCCGCATCGCGGACAACGCCGGCAACACCTGGTCCTACACCTACGACCTCCAGAGCAGGCGCGTCTCCCAGACCGACCCCGATGCCGGCACCTCCTCCACCGCCTACGACGACCTCGGCCGCGTAGCCGCCACGACCGATGGCCGCGGCAAGCGGCTCTCCTTCACCTACGACCTCCTCGGCCGCGCCACCGGCCGCTACGAGGGCGCCGACACCAGTGACCAGAGCAAGCTGCTCGCCTCCTTCACCTACGACACCCTCGCCAAGGGCTACCCGACCTCCGAGACCCGCTACGCCGGCGGCGCGGCCGGCAGCGCCTACGTGAAGAAGGTCAACGGCTACACCACCCGCTACCAGCCCACCAGTACCACGACCACCGTCCCCGCCGCCGAGGGCAGGCTCGCGGGCGACTACACCCAGACTCTCTACTACACCAACAATCTCGGCCTGCTGGCCGGGCTCTCCTACGGCGCCGAAGGCGGCCTGCCCACCGAGAAGTACGGCTTCGCCCGGTCCGAACTGGGCCAGGTCATCGCCACCGGTACGGACCTCAGCAAGCTGCTCGGCCTCGCCAACTACAACCCGCTCGGCCAACTGCTGCGCTCCCAGTACGGCGAGCGCGACCAGCTGCTGCGGACCGCCCGCACGTACGACGACATCACCGGCCGGCTGACCACGAGCAGCATCAAGTTCCAGGAAGCCGAAGCCAACCCGATCTCGCAGAGCAGCTACGGGTACGACCAGGCCGGCAACCTCACCAGCGTCTCCGAGCTGCAGTCCTCGGGCAGCACGGACACGGCGTTCGACACGCAGTGCTTCCGCTACGACGGCCTCAGCCGGCTGACGGAGGCCTGGACCGACACCTGGGGCGTCAGCACCCCGGGCCCGGGCCAGGTCTCGCACTGCAACAACAGCAACCCCGGCCCCGCCAACATCGGCGGCCCGGCCCCGTACTGGCAGACCTTCCAGTACAACCAGCTCGGCGACCGCACCCAGCAGGTCCGCCACGATGTCACGGGCGACACCTCCCGCGACGTCACGCAGACCAGCACCTACCCCGGCGACGGCCGCACCCCGGCCGCCAAGCCCAACACCCTCACCACCGTCACCACCCGTACTGGCCAGGCCACCAGCCGATTCACCTCGGCCCTGCCCGCCGCCGACGGGTCCGCGCTCTGCCTGGACGTGTGGGGAGCCAGGACCGCGGACGGCACGCCCGTCGAGACCTGGACCTGCAGCACCTCCAGCGCCCAGAAGTGGACCCGCCCCGGCGACGGCACCCTGCGTGCCTTCGGCAAGTGCGCCAGCCCGGTCGGGGGGACCGCCGGAGCAGGCACCAAGATCGAACTGACCACCTGCAACGGCGGCGAGGGCCAGAAGTGGCAGGACGGCGCCAACGGCGCCATCGTCCACACCGCCTCCACCCTCTGCCTCGAGATCCCCGGCTGGAACCAGGCACCGGGCACCCAGCTCGGCCTCTGGTACTGCAACGGCAACCCCAACCAGAAGTGGCCCGCCACCGTCAACCCGCCGAGTGGCCCCGGCTACACCGCGACCCTGACGCCGCAGTACGACGCCGAGGGCAACACCACCTCCCGCACCACGACCAGCACCACCACGCTGCCCTCCGCCGTTTTGACCGGCACCACTCCCATCTGCCTGGACGCCACGGGCGCCAGCAGCGCCAACGGCACCCCTGTCGAGACCTGGACCTGCCACGACGGCAGCGCCCAGCAATGGACCATCGGCTCGGACGGCACCCTGCGCGTCCTCGGCGCCTGCGCCCGCCCGGTCGGGGGCCAGGCCGGCGCGAACGCGCAGATCGAGTTGTGGACCTGTGACGGCAGCGACAGCCAGCGCTGGCACACCACCGCCGACGGCGCTCTCGTCCACCAGTCCGGTCTCTGCCTCGACATCCCCAGATCCAGTACCGTCCCCGGCACCCGCGTCGCGCTGTGGACCTGCAACCAGGGTTCCAACCAGAAGTGGGGCAGCAGCGGCACCAAGCCCACCGCCGGCGCCACCCAGGCCTTCACCTACGACGCCGAAGGCCGCACCGAAACCGTCACCACCCCCAACGGGGTGGGCACCAGCACCTCCAGGTACCTGTACGACGCCAGCGGCGGCCTGCTGCTGCAGCGCGGGCCCGACGGCACCGTCCTCTACCTGTTCGGCGGCGCCGAACAGCTCACCTTGTCCGCCGACGGCACCAACCTCAGCGGCAACCGCTACTACCACCAGCCCGACGGCACCACCGCCGTCCGCTCCAGCAGCGGAGCGCTCACCTACCAACTGAGCAACCCGCAGAACACGGCAACAGTCCAGTTCGACACTACGACGAAGGCCTTCACCCGACGCGCCTTTGACCCCTACGGCACCCCCCGCGGACCGGTCCCCACCTCGTGGGCCGACAACCGCGGATACCTGGGCAAGCCCGTCGACAGCAGTAGCGGCCTCAACCTCCTCGGCGCCCGCAACTACGACCCGGCACTCGGCCGATTCCTCACGGTGGACCCGGTGCTGATGGCCGGCGACCCCAACCAGATGGGCGGTTACACCTACGCCGACAACGATCCGATCAATCTGACCGACCCGAACGGGCTCTGGCCGAAGTGGCTCAAGACCGCCGGCAAGTACGTCGCGGGCGCCGTCGACGCCGGCGTCGGCTATCTGTCCGTGAACAACCCCTACGCGGCCATGAACAACACGCTCTCCGGGGTCAGCCAGTCGGTCGGCCAGCAGACCGGTGTACCGCTCCTCCCGGGGATCACCCCGATACAGCCCACTGAAAACCCGATAGCGGACGCGTTCGGCATCCCGCACGACGACCCGGCCTACGTCGCCGGGTGGATCACCGAAACCGTCGTGGAGACGGTGGCGGACGGCGTCGGCCTGGTCAAGTTGGGCGCCAAGGGAATCAGGGCCGCCACGAAGGCCGTCAAGGACGCCGGCGGCATCAAGAATGCCCTGGGGAAGCTCTGGCCCAAGAAGGGGGCGTCCAAGGGCGGCCCGTCGGGCCCGACCACACCCGCAGAGCCCAACGTCCCCAAGACCACGCCTGCCGACCCCAAACCGCCGGCCACGCCCAAGGCCGAACCGACGCCAATCGAGGAGCCTGTCGGATCCGCCTGCAGCTTCCGGTCCGAGACGCCGGTGCTGATGGCCGACGGCTCGACCAAGCCGATCGCGGAGATCAAGACCGGCGACCGTGTGGAAGCCGCCGACCAGTGGACGGCCACCGACGAGGGCGGCCGGACTGTCACCGCCACCTGGGCGCACAACGACGACAACCTCGTCGACCTGAGCGTCACCACCGGCAGCGTCACCAGCACGATCAAGACGACGTCGAACCACCCGTTCTGGGACCAGACCGACCACACATGGGTGCCCGCCGGCGACCTGGTCACCGGACACTCGCTCACGACCACCACAGGTGAGTCCGTGGTCGTCACCGCCGTGCATTCGGTCCGTGGCGAAGCGCGTATGTACAACCTGACCGTGGCGGAGCTCCACACGTACTATGTGCTGGCGGGGACCATGCCGGTCCTTGTTCATAACACGTGTGGTGAAGGCAAAGTCTGGGAGCCGTTCCGTGAGGGCGTCGACCACACCGACCAGGGAACCCTTCCGGCAGATGCAGGTATTCCGGCCGGGGCCTCCCTCGATCCGGGCGAGTATCACTTCATCGTTCGCCAGGACGGTTCCTTGCGTGCCATGCAGAACGAATCTATGTGGGATCTCAATCCGGATGCTGGGCACACTTCCCTTGGCGATCGCCAAGGGGTGCTCATGGCAGGCACGTTCGATGTCGATGCAAATGGTGCGATCTCCAGGATCGATAATTTCTCTGGCCACTACCGTCCGACGGGTTCAACGCGACTGCTGAACGTAACTCGCAGGGCCTTCCAGGGGCACGGTTGGAGCTTTTCTGACGACGCCTGGGATTACTACGCTGGGCCGCCGGGTCACTGAACCGGTACATGTTTGCTGGGGGTAGCCTTGCAGAGGCTGCCCCCAGCGGGCTTGAAACACTCGAAGGACTACCTCTCCCTATGTGGCGGTGACGATGGAATATCCGGCATATCCCAAGCCCGACGTGCTCCTGGCGCGTCTCGTGCAGATTTCGGAGACCGATCTTCCCCGGGTCAACGAATTTCCTAAGGGTGAGCTGCCTCCGATCCAGGCGGGGGAGCCTCCGACTGAGGAATTCCTTGGCCGATTGGCGGAGCGGGTCGGCATGCGGAGTCATGATCTATTCCTCGTTGCGGGTCTAGCCATTCCGGACGACGCATTGCACTTTGACGAGGAGGCTAGTCGTGAGCTGCCCCAACTGGTGAAGCGCGCACTCACCTTGCGCGCGTCTGACCGGCGGCGACTGCGTGACTGCGCCCGGTCCCTGACTGAAGTGCCGCAAACTCTCACTCCCAAGCGGCGTTCCCTTACGCAGTACCCTGCGGGTTTCGGTTCTCTCCTTGTACGGATGCTCGCCCTTCGCAATCTGGGATGGTCCTCGGCGGCCAAGGTGATGTATCTGATGTCTGGCGTCTATCTGTCAGCTGCGACCATCGGGGCGGTAGGGCGTGGCGTCAAGGAACTCGACCCTGAGCTTCTCGACGGGTTTGCGGCTGTACTTGGCGTTCCAGTCGAAGTCTTGGCCTCTTTGACTGGAACGCACCAAATGCCAGTGAGTCGCAAGAACTCCCGGGAGGTTATTGAAACCGCCGCGCTGCTCTGGGATGTGCGGCACCTTACTGCGGAGCAGGTGCGGCAAGTCTCCCATTTGGCAGATTGACCCTGGATAATCATCGCTGCCACGCGAGACGATGACCCGTGAAAGCTGGCAAGGAGCAGGCAGTAGCCTCACCGGATTTGTTCCGGTGAGGCTACTGTGTCTTTTGGCCTCGGTGAGGGCTGGAGGTTGATCGATGAGCTGTACTCCCGGAAGGGACGCAAGAGAGGTCCCAGCTCCACCGAGTTTTAATGTTCAGATTCGAGATCCCGAAAGACCTCGGTCGGCGTATTGAAACTCACTCAACTGGCATGGATGAATCTATCCTATTCCCGCTCGCATTTGGGTGTGAGTGGAGTTTTCAATCACATTGATGAGAATAACTCTGGAAGCCCTGCCGAGCTTTTCGTCGGGGCCTCCAGGGGTCTTGACGGCAGTAGTTGACGGCAACGTCAGCGGACGGGCGCCGCACAAAGTGGCGGGTCCTCGCCGGCGTCGGGCTCGGAGGTGGCCTCCGAGGAACTGCGCAGCGCGCGGCCGAGGAGGTTGATGGCGTCGCGCTGGAGGCGGAGCCGGACGTGGGCGTACACCGTGGCGGTCACGCCGATGTGGGCATGGCCCAACAGCTCCTTGATGACGACGAGTTCGACGCCCTGTTCTAGGAGGAGTGTCGCGGTCGAGTGTCGCAGGTCGTGGAACCGGATCGTCCGCAGGCGGGACTGACGGAGCAGGGCGTTGAAGTGGCGGTTGAGGGTGGCGGGTTCGATGGGATTCCCGTCCGGGCGGGTGAAGACGAGGCCGTTGTCCACCCACTCAGCGCCGGCCTGCTGCTTCTCACGGTCCTGCCGGTCGTGGTGCTGGCGGAGCGAGGCGACGCAGGCGGCTGGGAGGGCGATCCGGCGTTCCGAGCTGATCGTCTTGGTGGGCAGGGTGGTGAGGCCACTGGAGCGGGTGCGTTGGAGGGTGCGGCAAATGCTGGCGGTGCCCCTGTCGAAGTCGAGGTCTTCCCAGCGCAGGCCGAGGAGTTCGCCCTTGCGGAGCCCGGTTCGGAGGGCTAGTTCGAACAGTGCGTGCTGGCGGTGCCCCTGGGCAGCGGCGAGGAAGGTGCGGGCCTCGTGGGCCGTGAGGGGGTTGAAGCGGCGGGGGCGGGGCGTGCCGGTGCGGATGTTGCGGGCGACGTTGCGCGGGATCTCTTCCTCCCGGACGGCATGCTCCAGAGCGGACTTGAGCACGGAGTGGATGTAGGCGAGGGTCAGCGGGGAGAGGTACTTGCGGCAACACTTGCCGATGGCGCAGCAGCGCGGGCGGCGGCCCGCCTGGGCGTCGGGCTTGCGTCGGGTGTCGATGCCGCGTGCGCAGCACTGGCACGTGGTGCGGAGCTGGTTGAGCCAGGTGCGGATGTCCTTGGCGGTGAGCTTGGCGAGCTTCTTCTTGCCGAGGCCGGGAATGAGGTACTGGCTGACGCAGGCGGTGTAGCGGGTGTGGGTGGTCTCGCGGAGCTGGTGGACGGCTACCACCTCCAGCCAGTACGTCAGGTACGCGGCGAGGCTGCCCTGCGCGGAGACGATCGGGACACCGCGGTTGCTGGCGGCGGTCTTCTCGGTGAGCTTGGCGAGGGCTTCCTTGCGGGTGGTGCCGTAGACGCGGACGCGCTTGCGGGTGTCGCCGGGGGCGAGGACGTAGCCGGCGGCTTCCCAGCGGCCGTCCTTGCGCTGGTAGACGGTTCCGTCTCCGTTGGCGCGGCTGCGGCGGGAGGCGGGGGTGTCGCGGGGTGTGGGCATCAGGCCAACACCTCGGGCTACCGCGCGCCGGGTACGTCGAGCGGCTCCACCGTGCCCCTCGGTGGCGCGAACGCTCTGGGGTTCAGCGGGTTCGGCAGCGCCAGCACCGCGCCGAGCGGCTACGCGGGCAGCGACGTCTACCAGGAGAAGCAGGAGGCCCGGGAACGCTGGAGGTCCAACTCCCCGACTTCCCTGCCGCAAAGCCCGACCGGTCTGCCCGCGGCGAACCCGACGGGAGCTCCTGCCCGGGGTTCCAGCCCCCAGCAGAGCCCGACCTGCAAGACCTGCAACCGGGCCAAGACACCCCCGCGCCCCGCCGCGCCCAGGGCCGAGCCGCCCAAGCTCCTGTGGGACCCGACCAGGGCCGCGGTCGAGCGCCCCGCTCCCCAGCTCGACTGGGCACCCAGGGACCCCCGTGACGTCCTCAGCGTCATCGCCGCCTCCTACAGCAGCGCCGACCTGCTCGCCATGCTGACGCTCGTCCCCAACATGACCCCGAGCACCGAGACCGCCCCCGGCCCCCGGGTCTATCAGGATTCCGGCTCTGTCCCGTAATCGGTGGTAACCGTCTGTGATTCAGGCGAGGAGGATGCGGTGTCGGAGCAGGGCGAAGCCGGCCCGGCCGTGCATCTGGCGCATGATCCTCTTGGTGTGGGACTATCACGATCTAGGTGTACGGCACCCGTTTGTACTAGACGAGTAGATCCGATGTGATCAGTGGTCGTAGGCGATCAGCGAGCGGGTGACCGGTGCGCCGATCAGGTTGTTGTGCCAGATGCCGGCGGC